>CAZTVJ010000435.1:0-3734 GCA_964616935.1 uncultured Acidimicrobiales bacterium
CTCCGCGCACTACTACTTTCGCGACAACTTCCGGGCCGACTCCGGGATCATCGCCAGCATGTTCCTGCTCGAGGCCCGCTCGCAGGCGGGCGAGCCCCTCTCCACCATGCGGCTTCCCTACGAGCGCTACGCCGCGTCGGGCGAGATCAACACCGAGGTCGCCGATCCGCTCGCCGTCGTCGAGCTGGTGGCCGGCGCGTACGCCGGCCACGACCAGGACCGCCTTGATGGTCTCACGGTCGACTGCGGGCCGTGGTGGTTCAACCTCCGCCCCTCCAACACCGAGCCGTTGCTGCGCCTGAACCTCGAAGCACCGACGCGCGACGAGTGCGACGAGCACGTCGCCGCGGTGCTCGAGCTGATCGCCGGTTGAGGGCGTCTCCCGCCGGCGCGCGCCGGACCCTGCTCAGAAAGGTCGCCTGATGGCCCTCGATCCTCAGCTCCTCGACATCCTGGCGTGCCCGCAGGACAAGGGGCCGCTCCTCTACTTCGCCGACGAGGACGTGCTCTACAACCCTCGGCTCCACCGGCGGTACCTCGTGCGCCAGGGCATTCCCATCATGCTGGTGGACGAGGCCGAGACGGTGAGCGACGCCGAGCACGACCGGCTGACAGGCAAGGCGGAGGCACAAGGAATCCACCCGACGTTCGAGGCATGAGCGGGGCGTGAGCACGGACTGGCTCGACTCGCTCGACATCGCCGGCGCGACCATGGCGCTGCCCGAGCAGGTGGAGGAGGCCGCCGCGGCGCTGGCCGGCGGCATCGCTGGGCTCCCCGACGGGCCGATCAGCAACGTGCTCGCCGTCGGCATGGGCGGCAGTGGCATCGCCGGCGACGTGCTGGCGGCGATCGCCGGTCCCGTCTGTCCCGTGCCGATCATCGTCCACAAGGACTACGAGCTGCCTGGCTTCGTCGGGCCGGACACGCTGGTCTTCGCCGTCTCCGCGTCGGGCGGCACCGAGGAGACCCTCGAGGTGGCCACCGAGGCCGTCCGCGCCGGCGCTCGGCTGGTGGCCGTGAGCCAGGGCGGCGCCTTGGCCGCCCTCGCGGCCCGGGTCGATGCGCCGCACGTCGCCGTGCCGCCCGAGATCCTGATGCCGAGGACGGGCATCGGTGCCCTGGCCATCCCGCCGCTGCTCGTGCTCGAGCAGCTCGGGTTGTTCCCCGGCGCGAGCGACTCGGTGGCCGGTGCCATCGTGCAGCTGCGCCGTCGGCGCGACCAGCTCATCGGTGCGGACAACCCGGCCGAGAGCCTGGCTCGGCGCATCGGTCGGACCTTCCCCCTCATCTACGGGGGTGCCCCACTCGGCGCCGTCGCGGCACAGCGTTGGAAGGCCCAGTGCAACGAGAACGCGAAGGCGCCGGCGTGGGCCAACCGGGTGCCCGAGCTGTGCCACAACGAGGTGGCCGGCTGGGGCCAGCACGGCGATGTCACCCGCCAGGTCCTCACGCTGATCGAGCTGCGCCACGACCACGAGCACCCCCAGGTAGGGCGTCGCTTCGAGCTGCTGCACCACCTGGTCGACGAGGTCGTGGCCGACACCCACCGGATCGACGCCGAGGGCGATGGGGCCCTGGCGCAGCTGTTCGACCTGATCCTGTTCGGCGACGTGGTCTCACTCCACCTCGCCGTTCAGGCCGGGGTGGATCCCGGCCCGATCCCTGCCCTCGACTACATCAAGCAAGGACTTCTTTCGTAGTGCTTTTGTAACACTCGCTCGGCGGGCTACCATGACGGCACACCACGCCGGGCGCATGGAGGGTGACTGGATGTGGCACATGGCAGGTAAGCAGAGCGGGCGAACGCTCATGGGCGCCCTGATGGCCGTCGTCGCGATGGTCATCGCGCTCGTCGTCCCGGTATCGCCGGCGGCGGCGCAGGCGGCGACCAACGCCGGTGGTGAGTACACACCGGTGGTGCCGTTCCGCGTGCTCGACACCCGGTTCTCGGGGGTGACGGTCAAGGGCGGCCAGCCCATCAACCGGGTCGTGGCGGGCGTTGCCGGGTCGGGAGTCCCTGCAACGGGCGTGCTCGCCGTGGCCATGAACGTCACGGTGGTCGGCCCAACGACCACGGGCTACCTCACCTTGTGGCCGGCGGGCGCGGCGATGCCGCCCACCTCGAACCTCAACTTCCGGGCCGGTCAGATCGTGCCCAACCTCGCCGTCAGCGGTGTAGGTGCCGGTGGTCAGGTCGGCATCTTCCTCAGCGCGGGTAGCGCCCACGTCCTCATCGACGTCGTCGGCTGGTACGCCAACAGCACCGTCACGACCCGCGGGGCCCGGCTCATCCCCGTCGCCCCGAAGCGCATCCTCGACACCCGCAGTGGGCTGGGCAGTGGCTCCATCAACCCGCTCGGGCCGGGCTCGCTGGCCCTCGCCGTGCGGGGTGTCTCTCCGGTGCCGAACTCGAACGTCACGGGCGTCGTGCTCAACGTCACGGCGGTCGGTGCCACCGCCGACACCTTCATCACGGTGTACCCGGACGACCAGGGCCTGCCCAACGCGTCCAACCTCAACATCTCCCGGGGTCAGACCCGGCCGAACCTCGTGATGGTGAAGCTCGGCGCCGGCGGTGGGGTCCGCCTCTACAACCGCTCGGGAGCCGTGCACCTCATCGCCGACGTCGTCGGCTACTACCAGACGGGTGCGGCCGTCGGCACCTTCGCCGGCCGCGTCGTCCCGCTTGCGGCGCCGTTCCGCGCCTTCGACACCCGTGAGTACGCCACCCGGCTCGGCCCGAACCAGCGCGAGGCCTGGAACTTCCAGCCCTTCGTCGACTCGCTGAGCAGTGGCGGCAACTCCGTCGGCCCGATCAGCGGTGTGATCCTGAACATCACCTCCACGAACGTGTCGTCGAACACCTACCTCACGGTGTTCCCCGACGACTCGGCGCAGGTGCCGTTCGCCTCCACGCTCAACCCGGAGGCCGGTCAGGACATCCCGAACCTCGCGGTCGTCGCGCTCTCCAGGGGATCGAGATCGAACCACATCGCGGCGTACAACTACGGCGGCTACCTGCACTACCTCGCCGACGCCACCGCGGTGATCCTCTCTGACTGATCTCACTCGTCGTCCGCTGCGCTCTCTCCGCGCTCGATTGCGGCTCGTCGTTGGCGCTTCCCTCGCCGCGCCATAGGTCGTTCGGCCGGGCCGTGAGGCACGGCGTCGGGCCCTAGACTTCGGAGCCATGACTGCGAGCGATGTCTCCCCCCAGACGCGCCACGACTTCCGTGTCGCCGACCTCTCGATGGCCCCGTTCGGGCGCCGGGAGATCCACCTGGCCGAGCACGAGATGCCCGGCCTTCGCTCCCTGCGCAAGGAGTACGGGCCCACGAAGCCCCTCCGGGGCGCCCGCATCTCGGGGTCGCTGCACATGACGATCCAGACCGCGGTGCTCATCGAGACGTTGACCGAGCTGGGCGCCGAGGTGCGCTGGGCGTCGTGCAACATCTTCTCCACCCAGGACCACGCCGCGGCGGCCGTGGCGGTGGGGCCGGAGGGCACGACGGAGAACCCGCAGGGCATCCCCGTGTTCGCGTGGAAGGGCGAGACGCTCGAGGAGTACTGGTGGTGCACCGAGCAGATGATGACGTGGCCCGACGGCGACGGCCCCAACATGATCCTCGACGACGGCGGTGATGCAACCCTGCTCGTGCACAAGGGTGTCGAGTTCGAAAAGGCCGGCGCCGTCCCCGACCCCACGAGCGCATCGAGCGCAGAGTTCGCCATC
>CAZTVJ010000436.1:0-10133 GCA_964616935.1 uncultured Acidimicrobiales bacterium
ACCTGATTCCTCGACGGTGTCGTCAGCGAGCTGAGCGAGGCCTTGGCCCCCGCGATCTGCATCGTGACGCGCACCGACCGCCCGTAGCGGGCGGTCGGAGGAGAGGTGCCGGCACGACGCCGGGCGCGGTTACTTGTTGCGGCGTTGGAAGCGAGTGCGGCGCAGCATCTTCTTGTGCTTCTTCTTCCGCATGCGCTTCCTGCGCTTCTTGATCAGCGAACCCATAAGGCGGGCGAGGCTAGACGCGGACCACGCACGGATGCGAGCCGCCTCCTGGATCTGCACCCGGACCGCCACTGCCGCGCCGCTACGGTCGCGGGGGTTCCGTCGGGGGTCGTCCAAAGGCAGGACAGCAGACTTTGGATCTGCGAATGGAGGTTCGAGTCCTCCCCCCCGAGCTCACGAGCTGGGGCCGGATGACCCAGTCCCGCGCCACCGCCTCGTGCCTGCACTCTGGTACAACGAACCCCATGAGCGGTCGCCCCGTCTCGGCCATCGTCCTCGCCGCCGGCGAGGGCACCCGGATGCGTTCGACGCGTCCCAAGCCCATCCACCTCGTGTGCGGTCGGCCCATGGTGGTGCACGTCATCTCCGCCCTGACCGACCTCGAGGTCCGCCGCACGGTCGTGGTCGTGGGGCACGGCGCCGAGCGCGTCACGAAGCGGGTCCAGGAGGAAGGCCTCGCCCACCTTCACCTCTCCTTCGTCGAGCAGCGGGTGCAGCGGGGCACGGGCGACGCTGTCATCGTCGGCATGACGGCGTTCAACGACGACGATGTCGACGACGACTCGACGGTGATCGTCATGCCGGGCGACACCCCGTTGCTGCGGCCCGACACCGTCGCCGCTCTGGTCGCCGAGCACGAGTCCAGCGCCAACGCGGCCACCGTGCTGTCGGCCCGCATGGCGGACCCGACCGGCTACGGCCGGGTGATCCGCGGGCGTGACGGCCGGGTCGCCCGCATCGTCGAGCAGCGTGACGCGTCGGCCGACGAGCGCGCCGTCGACGAGGTCGGCACCAGCATCTACTGCTTCCGGCGGGACCTGCTGGGTCCCGCGCTGCGACGCCTGTCGCCCGACAACGCGCAGGGTGAGTACTACCTCACCGACGTCATCGCCGTGCTCGCGTCGGCCGGGTACCCCGTCGGCGCGCTGGTGGTGGGCGATGCCGCCGAGACGCAGGGCGTGAACGACCGCGCGCAGCTGGCTGACGCCGAAGCCGAGCTGCGCTCGCGCACCAACCGGCGTTGGCTGCTGAACGGCGTCACGATGCTCGACCCCGCGCAGACCTACGTCGACGTGACGGTCGACCTCGGCCGGGACGTCACCCTGTTCCCGGGCACGATCCTCCAAGGTCGCACCCGCATCGGTGCCGGTTGCGAGATCGGGCCAGATGCCCGCCTCATCGACTGCATCGTGGGCGCCGGCGCGGTCGTGGAGAACGCCGTCGCCCGGGAGAGCGAGATCGGCGAGGGAGCGCGGGTGGGGCCCTACTCCGTGCTGCAGCCGGGCAGCCGCATCCCGTCCGGCACCGCCACCGGCGCCTTCTACACTGGCCTTCCCGACTAGGACGGCTCGAGGGTGAAGGGACGGGGCATGGAACGCGTCACCACCAAGCGCCTGGCGCTGTTCTCCGGTCGAACGCACCTCGCCCTGTCCGAGGAGATCGCCGACCACCTCGACGTCGAGCTGCTCGAGCCACAGCTGGTCGACTTCGCGAACGGAGAGATCCGGGCCCGGTTCGCGGACAGCGTCCGGGGCACCGACGTGTTCGTCATCCAGAGCCACGCCGGTACCGACGACCGCTCGATCAACGACTCGATCATGGAGCAGCTCATCATGATCGACGCCGCCCACCGGGCCTCCGCGAAGCGCATCACGGCGGTGTGCCCGTTCTACGGCTACGCCCGCCAGGACCGCAAGGCCGAGGGCCGCGAGCCCATCACCGCTCGGCTCGTTGCGGATCTGTTCCGCGCCGCCGGCGCCAAGCGGATGATCTCGATCGACCTCCACTCCGGCCAGATCCAGGGGTTCTTCGACGGCCCGGTCGATCACCTCACGGCCATGCCCGTGCTGGAGGACTACCTCCGCAAGAACTCGACCGATCCGGTGATCGTCTCCCCCGATGCCGGCCGCATCAAGGTGGCCGAGCGGATGGCCCAGCACCTCAACGCGGATCTCGCCTTCGTCTACAAGCGCCGCCCGAAGGGCATGGACAACATGGCCGTCGCCCGCGACGTCATCGGCGAGGTCGACGGGCGCCAGTGCATCCTCATCGACGACATGATCGACACGGCCAGCACCATCGTGTCGGCGGCAGAGATCCTGAAGCGCAAGGGGGCGTCGTCGGTGTGGGCCATGGCCACGCACGGCGTGCTGTCCGGCCCGGCCATCGACCGCCTGAAGAACTCCGAGCTGGAGCGCCTGGTCATCACCAACACCCTGCCGCTGCCGCCCGAGAAGCAGCTTCCGTTCATCGAGGTGCTGTCGGTGGCGCCGATCATCGCCGCGGCGCTCGATGCGGTCTTCGAGGACACGTCCGTCTCCGAGATCTTCGGCGGCGAGAACCAGGCCTGACCTTTCGGCCGCGGTCGCCAGGTCGTAGACTGCTCCGTCGGCCCACGCCCCCTCCTCGAAGGACCTGCCATGCCTGACATCAGCCTTGTCGCCGAAACCGGTCGCGACCCCGGTACGCGCCCGTCGAAGCGCCTGCGGGCCGAGGGCAAGGTCCCGGGCATCGTCTACGGCCAGGGTGCTGAGCCGGTCTCGGTGTCCGTCGATCGTCGAGAGCTGCGCCATGCCCTCACGGGCGTGGCGGGTCTCAACGCCGTCATCAACTTGAAGGTCGGTGACAGCACCAGGCCGACGGTCGTGAAGTCGCTCCAGCGGGACCCGGTGCGCCGCTCGGTCACCCACGTCGACTTCCTGGTGGTGAACCTCTCGGAGGAGATCACCATGGACGTGCCGATCATCCTGCAGGGCGAGCCCAAGGAGGTGCTCGACGCCGGAGGCCTGCTGGAGCACCACCTCACCGCCCTTGCCGTCACCACCACCCCGCGCAACATCCCCAACGAGCTGGTCATCGACGTCAGCGAGCTGTCGCTCGGAGACTCTGTCCGCGTCGCCGACATCGCCCTGCCCGCCGGCGTCACCACCTCGGTGGACCCGGACACCTCGGTGGTCACCGCCGTCGCCAGTCGCGCCGCCCTCGCAGCCATCGAAGAGGACGAGGAAGCCGAAGGCGAAGCTGGCGAGGGTGACGCAGCCGAGGGTGGCGACACGGAGTAGCGGCCATGGCCCTCTTCGGCCGGAGTGACCGGCCGGAGCGTCGGGGCACGCCGAGCGACGCCCTCGTCATCGGTCTGGGCAACCCGGGCAAGGAGTTCCAGGGCACGCGCCACAACCTGGGCGTCGAGGTGCTGGAGGAGCTGGCCCGCCGCCATGGCGGCCACCTCAAGCGCTCGAAGGAGCGAGCCATGACGGGCGAGGTCACGATGGGCGATCGCCGCGTGGCGCTGGCCTTCCCTCAGACCTACATGAACCTGTCCGGCGAGTCGGCCGCGCTCCTCGTTCGCCGCTACGGCATCGAGCGTCCCCACCAGATCGTGGTCGTGCACGACGAGCTGGACCTCCCGCCGGGGCGGCTGAAGGTGAAGGAGGGCGGCGGGCTGGCCGGCAACAACGGCTTGCGATCGCTGGAGCAGCACCTGAAGACCAGGGACTTCCTGCGCGTGCGGCTCGGCATCGGCAAGCCTCCGGGCGGCAAGGAGCGCGGCGTCGACCACGTGCTGAAGAAGCCGTCGAAGCGCGAGCGGGCCGAGATGGACGTCACCGTGCAGGAAGCGGCGGATGCCGTCGAGCTCATCGTCACCGACAGCGTGGCCGCCGCGATGACTCGCTACAACGGCTGACAAAGGCCAAAAGCCTTCGAGCTACGCGACAACTTCGAGCTGGGCCACCCTCGCGGCCTCGACCACCGTGCACCGGACCCGGCGTCGTTCGATCGCCAGCTGGAGCAGTGCGGCGTAGACCATCAGCGAGGACGCAGCGAGCTCCGTGGCTTCCTGGACGGGCGTGATGAGGCGGAACTTCCAGGTGAAGCCCTCGGCGTAGAGGCCGGCCCAGGGGTGCGACGTGGCCCACGACTCGATCTCCTCGAGCCCCACCTGGGCGACGACGTAGAGGCCGGCGCCGATCAGGAGCAGGGTCGCCACCCGCCGGGGCAGGCACCGCCAGAGAGCCACGAGACCCACGATCACCAGAGGGACGAGCGCCAGGCCGATGAGGGGCAACCCGTACTTGAACGCGCCGTCCAGGTTCAGCGCCTGCTCGACGCGCACGGACAGGTGCTCGTGGGCGGTGATCTCCTCGTCGATCGAGAACAGCAGGAACAGCCCGGCCAGGACCAGCCACGTCGCGCGCCCACGCCGAGCGCGCCCGGGTTGGAGGGCCACCAGTGCGGCAACGGCGGCGCCCACGGCCCACAGCAGGCCGGAGTACCAGTTGTTGAGGCCGTCCTCGCCGTCGAGGTTCGCCCACCACGCCGATGGCACATCGGGCGCCCACAGCAGCAGGTGCGCTACCACGAGCACGACGATGACGCCGACGAAGAACCGGCGCACGTCACGCAAGCGCAATTGGAGATCCATGTCCACCACCCAGGGTTCACCAGGACGGTACGCATCGTTCACGTCGGGTTCGATGAGCCGAACGGACCGTTGCCGGAGCGTTCGCGAGGACCGCGCCGCTAACCTCGCCTCGTGCCCCCCGGATTCGCCACGGTGTGGGTTCGTTCGCGCGCACGGCGTGGCGGGTGAACCAGCTCCAGGCCCTCCCCCCGCTCCTGCGCGACGAGCCCGCGCTCGGTCTCGTGCAGGGCCGCGCCCACGCGCTGCTCGCGGTGCCCGAGGCCGGCCGCGCCATCGTCGTGGCCGGGCTCGCCCACCGCACGTCCCGGCGGCCGATCCTCGTCGCCACCCCCACCAGCACCGCGGCCGAGCACCTCGCGGCCGACCTCGCGCTGTTCCTCGGCGCCGATGCCGTCGAGCTGTTCCCGGCCTGGGAGACGCTGCCGTTCGAGCGGGTGAGCCCGAGCGTCGAGACGATGGGCCAGCGGCTGCGGGTCCTCTGGCGGCTCCACGATCCCGACCGATGGCCCGAGGTGATCGTGGCGTCGGGCCGCTCGCTGTTGCAACGCCTCGGTCCCCACGTCGAGGAGGTCGAGCCGGTGGTGGTGCGTCCGGGCGCGTCGCTCGACGCCGACGACGTCGTGGCCCGGCTCGTCGCCGCCGGCTACCGCCGCGAGGAGCTGGTCGAGCACCGCGGCGAGGTGGCCCGGCGAGGATCGATCATCGACGTGTTCCCATCGACCGGCGACGCGCCCGTCCGCATCGACCTGTGGGGCGACGAGGTGGACCGACTGACGACGTTCCACGTGAACGACCAGCGCTCGGTCGACGACCTCGACGAAGTGCTCGTGTTCCCAGCGCGCGAGCTGCTCCCCACCCCCGAGGTGCGAGCGCGCGCCAACGCACTGGTCGGGCCCGAACCCTGGGGCCGGGAGCACTGGGAGCGTCTCGGCGAGGGGCTCGTCTTCGACGGCATGGAGAGCTGGCTGCCCTGGCTCTCCGCCGACGAGCGGATCCTCACCGACCTCCTCCCGCCGGAAGCACTCGTCATCCTGGTCGAGCCCAAGCGCCTGCGCGATCGCGCCGCCGACGTCGTGGCCGAGGAGGAGGACCTCGCTCGCACGCTGGCGGTGACGTGGGGCGCCGGCCGCGAGACCGGCTTCCCGCGGCTGCACCTCGACCCTGATCGGCTGCTCAGCAGGGTCGGATCGGCGGCATGGTCGATGGTGAACGTGCCCGAGTCGCCCGACACGGCGACGGTGGCGGCCAGCCCGTGGGCCCCGGCTGTCGGTGCTGGTGAAGCGATCGTCGGGCGGCTCCAGCGCCTGCTCGACGAAGGGATGCGCGTCGTCGTCGCCGCCGATGGCGCTGGTTCCGGCGCCCGCCTGGCCGCGATCCTGCGCGAAGGCGGCGTCGACCTTCCGTTCGACGAGGCCGGCACCGCGGACCTCACCCGGCCGGGCGGCCACATCGTGGTGGCCCCACTGCTGAGCGGCTTCGTGCTGGCCGACGTACGGCTCGCGGTGCTGACCGAGGCCGATCTCACGGGCCGGCGCCGCTCGCACCGGGCGCCCAAGCCGAGGGGACGAGACAGCGGGCGCTTCTTCGAAGACCTCAAGCCCGGCGACTTCATCGTGCACTACCACCACGGTGTCGGTCGCTACGGCGGCATGGTCACCCGCGCCATCGGCGGGGTCGAGCGTGATTACCTGCTGCTCGAGTACAAGGGTGGTGATCGGCTCTACGTGCCGTCGGACCAGATCGACGCCGTGCGCCACTACGTCGGGGGCGAGTCGCCGGCGCTGCACCGGCTCGGTGGCACCGACTTCGCGAAGGCCAAGGGCCGCGTCCGCCAGGAGGTGCGCCGCATCGCCCAGGAGCTGGTCGTGCTCTACCAGAAGCGCGTGCATGCGACCGGCCACGCCTTCGGCGCGGACACGCCCTGGCAGCACGAGCTGGAGGAGGCGTTCCCGTACGTCGAGACGCCCGACCAGCTGAAGGCCATCGCGGAGGTCAAGGCCGACATGGAGGCCGAGCGCCCGATGGACCGCCTCGTCTGTGGTGACGTCGGCTTCGGCAAGACCGAGGTGGCCATTCGGGCTGCGTTCAAGGCCATGCAGGACGGCAAGCAGGTGGCCGTGCTGGTGCCGACGACGCTGCTCGCCCAGCAGCACCACGCCACCTTCAGCGAACGCTTCGCCGGCTATCCCATCCGGGTGGAGGTCCTGTCGCGCTTCCTCACCCCGGGCCAGGCCCGGGCCGTGGTCCAGGGCGTGGCGTCGGGCGAGGTCGACTGCGTGATCGGCACCCACCGGCTCCTCTCCGAGGACATCCACTTCAAGAACCTCGGGCTGCTCGTCGTCGACGAGGAGCAGCGCTTCGGCGTCCAGCACAAGGAGACGATGAAGCGGCTCGCCGTGGACGTCGACGTGCTCACGCTCACGGCCACGCCCATCCCGCGGACGCTGGAGATGAGCCTCACCGGCATCCGCGACCTCACCCTGCTGAACACGCCGCCCGCCGCTCGCCAACCGATCCTCACCTACGTCGGGGAGTACGACGAGCGAGCGGCGGGCGAGGCCATCCGCCGGGAGCTGCTGCGCGAGGGGCAGGTGTTCTACGTCCACAACCGGGTGCAGGACATCGAGAAGGTGGCCGCGGAGCTGCGCAACCTGGTGCCCGAGGCTCGCATCGCCATCGCGCACGGCCAGATGGACGAAGGGACCCTCGAACAGGTCGTCGTCGACTTCTGGCAGGGCCAGTACGACGTCTTGCTGTGCACGACGATCATCGAGAGCGGCATCGACATGCCGACGGTGAACACCCTCGTCGTCGACCGGGCCGACCTGCTCGGGCTCGGTCAGCTGCACCAGCTGCGCGGCCGCGTGGGCCGGGCCGGGCAACGGGCGTACGCCTACCTGTTCCACCCACGCGACCGCGTGCTCACCGAGGAGGCCTACGAGCGCCTCCGTACGATCGGTGAGACCACCGAGCTGGGCTCGGGGTTCAAGATCGCCCTGCGGGACTTGGAGATCCGGGGCGCGGGCAACCTCCTCGGCGAGCACCAGAGCGGCCACATCGCCGCCGTGGGGTACGACCTCTACTGCCAGATGGTCACCGAGGCCGTCGCCGAGATGAAGGGCGAGCCCGTGCGCGAGCCGGCCGAGGTGAAGCTGGACATCCCGGTCGACGCCCACCTCCCGGTCGAGTACGTCCCCAAGGAGGAGCTGCGGCTGGAGGCCTACCGGCGCCTGGCGGCCGTCACCACCCACGCCGAGGTCGACGACATCCGGGCCGAGTGGGAGGACCGCTACGGGCCCGTTCCCGGTCCGGCCGCCGCCCTGCTCGACGTCGCCCGGCTGCGGGCCGAGTGCCATCGCACCGGGCTCCGCGAGCTGTCCATCACCGGAGCGCAAGCCCGGCTCGCACCACTGCAGCTCAAGGCCAGCGAGGCGATGCGGTTGAAGCGCATCGCTCGCCTGGCCATCTACAAGGAGGGCTCGGGTCAGATCGTGCTGCCGCTCCCCCGTGGCGCCGATCCGGCCCCCTTCCTGGTGGGGTTCCTGCAAGAGCTCGTCACCGCCGAGCCGGTAACTTCGCCGGCGTGAACCGCACCCTTCGAACGGCCGGCCTGGCTGCCGGCGCCCTCGCGCTGGGACTCATTGCCTCGGCGTGCTCGTCGGTCGTGACCGACGCTGCCACGGTCAACAGCAGCTCGATCCGCCAGCGCGACTTCGAAGCCCAGCTCCAGGCCTTCGCCAACAACGCGGCCTACCAGTCGACGGTGTCGGACCAGGGCGGTCCGAGCGTCCTCGGCCCGGGCGGCAAGGGGACGGTCTCGATGGAGTTCACCGGCCGCGTGCTCGGTCTCGACATCCAGTTCGAGCTGCTGCGCCAGGAGGCCGACGAGCGCGACATCATCCCGACGGCCGTGCACCGCCAGCGCGCCGAGGAGCAGGCCAAGGCGTTCTTCGCCCCGGCCGAACAGGCGGACGTGGTGTGGAACGCCTTTCCGGCGAGCTTCCGTGACGACCTGGCCAAGGATCTCTCCTACGTCATCGCGTTGCAGGAGGCCGTCGGCAGCGCCGCCGCGCTGGACGATGCGGCACTGCGCAAGGTCTACGACGAGGACCCGGATCGCTTCGGGCTGCTCTGCGCTCAGCACATCCTCCTCGAGACGGAGGCCGAGGCCGAGGACGTCCTGACCCAGCTCGAAGCAGGAGCGGACTTCGCGGAGCTGGCCACGTCGACCTCCACCGACCCGAGCGCGGCGGAGAACGCTGGCAAGCTCTACGAGGGCGACGAGTGCCCGACGGCGGCCGCGACCTTCGATGGTGACTTCGTCACCGGTGCTCTCTCGGTGCCTGTCGGGCAGCTCACCAGGCCGGTCAAGACCCAGTTCGGGTACCACGTCATCCTCGTCGACAAGCTCACCGTGCAGCCGTTCGACGACGTGAAGGACGCGGTGGAGCAGTACGCCACGCAGCGGGCCAGCACCGCCTTCAGCGACCTCCTCAGCGAAGCGGCGAAAGGCGACATCACGGTGAACCCGCGGTACGGCTCATGGGATGCCGCCACCCTCGAGGTCGTGCCCCCCGGTTCGTCGCCATCGACGACCGCGGCACCAAACGGCTGACACGTTGGCTCGCATCACGGTCATCGGGCTCGGTCCGGCCGGGCCAGGGCTCGTCACCGCGGTGGCCGCAGCCGCCATCGAGCGAGTGGCGCGCCAGTTCTTGCGCACCCGCCGCCATCCCGCTGCGGTGCTCCTCCCCGGCGCTGACAGCTTCGACGACGTGTACGACGCGGCCGCGTCGCTCCCCGATGTGTACGACGCCATCGTCGCGACCCTCGTCGCCGAGGTGGCCGAGCACGACGAGGTCCTCTACGCGGTGCCTGGCTCGCCCCTCGTCGCCGAGCGCACGGTGGAGCTCCTGCGGCAGGCGGCGGCCGATGCACCCTTCACCCTGGAGATCCAGCCGGCGCTGTCGTACCTCGATCTCGCGTGGGTCGCGCTGGGTGTCGATCCGCTGGCGGCCGGCGTGCGTCTGGTGGACGGGCAGCGCTTCGGCCAGGAGGCGGCCGGAGAGCGAGGCCCGCTGCTCGTCGGGCAGTGCGATCGGCCCGGGGTGCTCTCCGAGATCAAGCTCGCCCTCGACGACGGGCCCGAGGTGACCGTGCTCCAACGCCTCGGCCTCGCTGATCAGTCGGTGCGGGCCGTCGCCTGGCACGACCTGGATCGTGACGTGGTGCCCGACCACCTGACGACGCTGTGGATCCCTGCCCTGGCGGCACCCGTCGGCTCGGAGCTGATCAGGTTCCACGAGCTGGTGCGTACGCTGCGCGCCGAGTGCCCTTGGGATCGCGAGCAGACCCACCAGACGCTGACCCGCCACCTCCTCGAGGAGACCTACGAGGTGCTCGAGTCGATCGAGCACCTCGATCCCATCACCGGCGAAGGCTACGACCACCTGCAGGAGGAGCTCGGCGATCTGCTGTTCCAGGT
>CAZTVJ010000437.1:0-4651 GCA_964616935.1 uncultured Acidimicrobiales bacterium
CGAGCTTCGTGACGTCGGCGCCCCCCAGACCATCGATCAGGATCGGCTCTACAGCGCAGCGGTCCGCTGGTTCCACGATCCCGGGGTGCCTGACGCCGACGCCTCCAGCGCGTGGCGGTCGCTGGCAGCGCGTGCCGTGGCCGAGGCCACCGGCTCGCCACCGGGCCCGGTGCACCTGAACCTGCCCTTTCGGGATCCGCTCGTGGGCGAGCCGGCGTCCTTACCGCCGGGGCGTGCCGACGGCCACCCCTGGCACCGCGCCGCGCCCGGACGACGGGCACTGGTGCCCGACCAGCTGGTGGAGCTGGCTGGGCTGCTCGACGACCAGCGCGGCATCATCGTTGCCGGCCATGGCGCCGGCGATCCCGCCGCCGTCCATGGTCTGGCCGCGGCCACGGGCTGGCCGGTGCTGGCCGACCAGCGCTCGGGCTGTCGGATCCCGGCGGCGGCGACCATCGCCGCGTTCGACGACCTGCTTCGCCACCCTGGCTTCGCCGCGGACCACACCCCGACGGTGGTGCTCCGGCTCGGGTCGCCGCCTGCATCAAAGGTCCTGTCGACGTGGCTCGCCGGCAGCGGTGCCCGCCAGGTGCAGGTGGACGGCAGCGGGACGTGGATCGATCCCGAGCACACTGCCGCGATGGTGGTCGCGGCCGATCCCACCGAGTTGTGCCTGTCCCTCGCGGGTCGGTTGCGGGGCGCCTCCGGCACGCCATGGGCCGCTCGCTGGGGTCGGGCCGAGCTTCGAGCCCAGGAGGCCATCACCGCTGAGCTCGCCACGTTCGATCGGCCCACCGAGCCACAGGTGGCGCGCGCCGTCATGGCCGCGCTCCCCGCCGGCGCCACGCTCGTCGTCTCGTCGTCGATGCCGGTGCGCGATCTCGAGTGGTACGCGGCACCGCGCGAGGGAGTTCGGGTCGTCGCCAACCGCGGGGCCAACGGGATCGACGGCGTGGTGTCAACCACGGTCGGTGTGGCGCTGGCCTCGGGCGGCCCGACGGCCTTGCTGATCGGCGACATCGCCTTCCTCCACGACGCCAACGGACTGCTGGGCGCCGTCGATCGACACATCGATCTCACGGTGGTCGTCGTCGACAACGACGGTGGTGGCATCTTCTCGTTCCTGCCTCAGTCCACGTCGGTGCCGGCCGAGCAGTTCGAGCTGCTCTTCGGCACACCGCACGGCGTCGACCCGCTCCTCGTGGCGGCGGCCCACGGGGTGACCGGTGTCGAGGTGAGGTTCGCCCGCGATGTCGGCCCGACCGTGGCCGGGTCGGTCGGCGAGGGCGGTGTCCGGTTGGTCCGCGTCCCGACCGATCGCCAGTCGAACGTGGCCGTGCACGACCAGATCCATCGCGCGGTGGCGGCGTCGATCTGAGCCGGAGGTCGTCGCGTCAGACGTCGCAGGCTTCGTCGGTGCAGGCGGGCGCGCTCTGCGTGTCGGGCGCAGCGGCGGTGGTGCCGAGGCGTTCCCGGACCCGCCGGAGCACGGTGAGCATGGTGGTGGGATCCTGGGCACCAGGCACCGACCACTGCCCTTCGAAGACGAAGGTCGGCACGGCGGTCACCCCTCGCTCGAGCCCGACCATGATCTCCTCACGCACCTCCGCCTCGCCCTCGTCTGACGCAAGGAATGCAGCGACACGCGCCGGATCGAGCCCCGCCTCCGCCGCAAGGTGGGACAGCACCTCCGCGTCCGCCACGTCCAGACCGTCGCTGAAGTACGCCCGCAGCAGCACCTCCTTCATCGTGTCCTGGTCGCCCTCGCGTTCGGCCAGCCAGAGCAGCCGGTGGGCGGAGAAGGTGTTGGCCCGTTGGGCGATGGAGAAGTCGAGCTCGAGCCCGTCCTGCTTGGCCATCTCCGTGAGGTGCTCCGTGATGCGCATCGCCTCGTCCGGGCCACCGAACTTGCGCGCGTAGGCATCGAGCGCGGGGCTGGGCTCGGAGGGAGCGCGGGGGTCGAGCTGGAACGGTCGCCATACGACCTCCACCTCGTCGCGCCCGTCGAAGTCGCGCAATGCCTGTTCGAAGCGCCGCTTGCCGATGTAGCACCACGGGCAGACGACATCGGAGTAGATCTCAACCTTCACGGCGTGATCAACCCGTGCGCCCACCGTCG
Source organism: uncultured Acidimicrobiales bacterium (assembly GCA_964616935.1). GTDB lineage: Bacteria > Actinomycetota > Acidimicrobiia > Acidimicrobiales > Ilumatobacteraceae > CAZTVJ01. Next base: position 2,120 of record CAZTVJ010000437.1, read on the forward strand.
GATTCCGGATCTCGGGCCCGAATCCCGCGCGTCGCGCAGTCTGACGTCCCGAGAAGCTGATCCGTCCCGAGAACTGCTGCCTCGGACGGGAAGCACGGCGCCGAGGGAAGCGCCTGCGACGAGGCGCAGCGAGGCTCGGGCGAAGTGAAGCGGCGCCCATGCCGAGCCATTGCTAGGGCCGGACGATGGCGGAGAGCATCGCTTGGAGCTTGGCCTGGGTCTCGGCCAGCTCGGCGTCGGGATCGCTGTCGGCGACGACCCCGACGCCCGCGAAGAGCCGGGCCCGTCGGCCGTCGATCTCCGCGCACCGGATGCCGACCGCCCACTGCCCGTTGCCCTCGGCATCCACCCAACCCACGGGACCCCCGTAGCGTCCCCGCTCGAAGTCCTCGAGCTCGGCGATCATGGCCAGCGCCTCGGCTCGGGGGTGTCCGCCCAGCGCAGGCGTCGGTTGCAGGGCCTCTACGAGCTCGAGCACGTTTGGCAACGGGCGCGACAGGCGTCCTTCGACCAGGGTGCCGAGGTGCTGCACGTTCGCCACCGTCACGATGGACGGTTCCGCCTCCCAGTCGAGGTACGAGCACCAGGGCAGCAACGCGTCGCGCACGACCTCGATCACGATGCGGTGCTCCACCTGATCCTTCGTCGACGCCACGAGCTGAGCTGCGAGCTGTGCGTCAACGCGAGGATCACCGGTGCGGGGCGCGGTGCCGGCGAGCGGGTGCGAGCGGACGACGTCGCCGTCCCGGCTCACCAGCAGCTCGGGACTGGCACCGACGAAGCCGTCGATCGAGTAGCGGTAGCTCGTCGCGAAGCTGGCGCGCAGTCGAAGGAGGATGGCGTGGATGTCCAGGTCCTCGTCGGCTTCGACGACCACGTCGCGAGCGAGGACGACCTTCGTGAGGTGCCCCGCCCGCACGGCGTCGCGCCCGGCCACCACGGCAGCCTGGAACGCGGCTGGGGCGAACCCGGCCGTGACCGCGAACCCTCCGGCGCGCGGACGCGGCGTCGGAGTCTCCAGATCGGCCTCGGCACCATCGATCCTCGTGATCCACCGCCGGCCATCGGCCGCCTTGCCGACCACGATGGCAGGGATCAGGAGCTGCGCGGGTGCGCCGGGCAGGAACGGCAGCGCGCCGAAGGCCACGGGTCCGCAGCCGGGCAACCCGACCTCGTCGTCGCGCTCGATGGCGGTGAGGACTTCCGGCGCATCGGCCACAGCCACGCGTGCAGCGACGCCTCGACCGGCCAGACCAACGCCCTCTCGGACGAAGAGGTGCCCATCGCCCCGGGCCACGCCGTTGAGATCGACCTCTGGGTCGAGGTGGCGCGTGACAGCCCTCATCCGCGTGTCGCGACGAGCAGCTGCGTGATGCCTCCGCTCAGGAGTCGGCGCTCGACGTCGACGAACCCGGCCGCCTCCAACGCGGCCAGCATGTCTGCCGGCGGTGGGAGGTAGGCAACCGACTTCGGGAGGTAGCGGTAGGCGGCGCCATCGGAGAGTCGACCCCCCACCCAGGGGACCACCCGCCCGAAGTAGATGGCATGGCCCCATCGCAAGAACGCGTTGGGCGGGATGGCGACGTCGAGTAGCGCGACGCGCCCTCCCGGGCGCACCACCCGGCTGAGCTCGGCGAAGAAGGCGGGCAGCTCGAGCAGGTTCCGGAGTGCGAAGCCGCATGTCACGCCGTCGGCTGACGAGTCCGGGAATGCCAACGTGAGGATGTCTGCCTGGACCCGAGGGGCCCCGCTGGCATCGGCGGCCAACATCCCGAACGACAGGTCGACGGACACCGCTAGGTGGCCCTGGCGCGCCAGCTCGATGCACAGGTCGCCCGTCCCCGAGGCCAGGTCGAGCACGAGCGACGCGGGGGGGAGCGCAAGCGCGGCGACGGCCATTCGCCGCCACCGCACGTCCAGCCGGAACGTCATCACCCGGTTGACGAGGTCGTAGCGCGGTGCGATCGCGTCGAACATGGCTCGGACGGCACGCACCTTCTCGTCGCCCTCGGGCAGCTCGTCGCGCTCCCAGGGCCGGGCCAGCGGTTCGTCCGTCGTGGTCATGCGGGCAGCAGTATCGCGGAGCCCTCCGGTGCTCGCCGTGTCGTGGTCGGCCGGTCGGTGCGCGTCCATGCGTTGGCCGTGGCGTCGGGCCCGCTGCCAGACTGCCGCGATGATCGATTTCTCCTTCCCGCCCGAGGTCGACGAGGTGCGCCTCAAGGTCCGGAGCTTCATGGACGACGTGGTCGGGCCGGCGTGGGACGCCACCGATCAGGACGATCGCAAGGCGGTCGTCGGCACCATCGTCGATCTGCGCAAGCAGGCCAAGGACGAGTGGGGTCTCTGGCTGCCCCACATGCCGCCGGAGTGGGGCGGGATGGGCCTTGGCCCGACGGCCATGGCCGCGGTGTCGGCTGAGGCGGCCAAGGTGTCGATCGGGCCGTTCGTGCTGAACGCCCAGGCCCCCGACGAGGGGAACCAGCACACGCTGCTCCACTGGGGCACCGACGCACAGAAGGAGAAGTACCTGCG
>CAZTVJ010000438.1:0-2115 GCA_964616935.1 uncultured Acidimicrobiales bacterium
TCGTGGGGAGTGTCGCCGACCGACCCGTCGCCTCGTGCTCCGCCGGCCACCGGCTGGGCCGGTGGGATCGACCGGTTGAGCGATGCTGCGACGGCGGAGGAGGAACGACGGGCGGATCTTCATCAGCTACCGACGTTCCGACGCACGCGGAACCGCCGGCCGGTTGGATGACAGCCTCTCGGCCTACTTCGGCGCGCAGCGCGTGTTCCGTGACATCGACGACATCGGAGGCGGGGCGGACTTCCTCGAGACGATCACGCAGGCACTCGCCTCGGCCGATGCCGTGATCGTGCTGATCGGACCGGGCTGGCTCACTGCCACCGGTGCCGACGGGCAACGACGCCTCGACCGGCCCGACGACGTCGTGGCCGCGGAGATCGCAGTGGCCTTGGGCCGCGGCATCCCCGTCGTCCCGGTACTGGTCGAGGATGCGACGATGCCGCGAGCAGAGGATCTCCCGCCCGCCCTCCAGTCCTTGTCCCGCCGCAACGCCATCACGGTCACCGATGCCCGCTGGGAGCGCGACGTCGCACGACTGGCCAAGGCCTTGGCCTTCGACATCCCCGGTTCGGTGGCCGAGCGCAAGCTGGGCCAGGCGAAGCTCGCCATCGTCCTCGCCCTGTTCGTGTCGGTGTCGTTCACGGTGACGAGGGTGTCGCTCAACGCTCACCACCTGCTCAGCGGCGTGCTCGACGGTTCGGTCCCGCCGGTCGACAACGCCGACGAGACGTTGCTGTCCGCCGCAGCGTCGGGTCTCAACTCCATCGCCGTCCTCGTCGCGTCGATCCTGCTGCTGATCGTGGCGCCCCTCATCGACGGGGCGCGGCGGCGCTACGCCCATGCTGGCGCGGCGGTCGGCATCGCTGGCACCCTCCTGTGCTTCACCTTCTACTGGAGACCCTGGCAAGGCACGCAGGAGACCATCGGGGTCTTCGCCGGGTCCACCATCGTCGCGACCGCCGTCCTCGCGCTCGCCGCGATGTCCGGCTTCGTTGCGAAGTGATGGCCTCCCGGGCTCATGGGACGCGACCTGGTCGACGGGTTCGATCACGACCTGACCAGCCTTCCCCCCGGATCGAGGACCAAGATCGGGTGAGGAGCGCGGCCCCGCCGAATCCTGATGCGCCTGCGCCACGAGGTCTGCGCGGCCGGTAGCGTCCCCTGGTCATGAGCCGGCGCCCATTTGTCGCCCGGCCGGCTCGGCTGGTGGCCAGCGCCTTCGCGATGGCCACCGTGGTGGGCACGGTCCTGCTGGCGCTCCCGGTGTCGTCGCGGCGAGGCTCGATCCCCCCGATCGACGCTCTGTTCACGGCCACGTCGGCGGTGTGCGTCACCGGGTTGACCGTCTTGGACACGGGCACCACCTGGTCGACCTTCGGCGTGGTCGTGATCGTCGTGCTGGCCCAGGTCGGCGGGCTCGGCATCATGACCCTGGCCACCCTCATCGCCCTCATCCTCAGCCGTCGTCTGGGCATGCGGTCTCGCTCCATGGCCCAGGCCGAGACCGGCGCGGTGCCCTCGGGAGAGCTTCGACGGGTCCTGATCGGCGTCGCGGTGTCGGCGCTGGTCGTCGAGGCCGTCGTGGCGGTCGCGCTGGCAACCCGCTTCTGGCTGATCGACCGGGGCAACCCGCTGGGTGCTGTCGGCGACGGGGTGTTCTACGCCGTGATGGCCTTCAACAACGCCGGCTTCGGCCTGCGCCCCGACAACCTCACCGCCTACGTGACGGACTGGTGGGTGAACGTGCCGATCATGGTCGCCGTGGTGATCGGCGGCCTGGGCTTCCCGGTCCTTATCGACCTCACCCGGCGCCGCCGACGACCCTGGCGGCTGAGCCTCCACACGCGCCTCACGATCGCCGTGACCGCCATCCTGCTCGTCGTCGGCGCCCTCACCGTGCTCGCCTTCGAGTGGGGCAACCCCGGCACCCTCGGCCCGCTCGCGGTGCCCGACAAGCTGCTGGCCTCCTCCTTCGCCTCCGTCTCGGCCCGCACCGCAGGGTTCAACACCGTGGACATCGGCGCCATGCGGGAGACCACCTGGCTGTTCACCGACTTCCTCATGTTCGTCGGGTCGGGCAGTGCGTCCACCGGGGGCGGCATCAAAGTGACCACC
>CAZTVJ010000439.1:0-1887 GCA_964616935.1 uncultured Acidimicrobiales bacterium
GGTCGTTCACAACGCCGAGCGGCACGAACCCGGCCGCCCGGCGCCGGCCCGTCGGTACCATCCTACGTGGCCGGCGATCAGGAGGACCGATGCGGATGGACACGCCCGAAGGCTGGGAGGTCGTCGATGCCAAGCTGCGGCGAGAGCTCCAGTTCACCAACTTCTCGCAGGCGTGGGCCTTCATGAGCCGGGTCGCCCTCCTGGCCGAGAAGACCGATCACCACCCGGACTGGTCGAACTCCTGGAACCGGGTGGTGATCGAGCTGGTCAGCCACGACAAGGGCGCGGTCACCGACCGGGACGTCGCCTTCGCCACGGCGATCAACGAGCTGCTCGCCTGATCCGTTCTCGGCGGGTGGCGGCTCTAGGCTGACGGCATCGGCTGGCTCGTCCTCGTCCTCGTGCTGGTGGCCCTGGCCGCCGTGCTCGCCCTCGTCGTCGTCGTCCGAGGTGCTCGCCAGGTCGGCTCTGCCCGATCAGCGATCGATCCGTTCACCGTCGGTGAGCCGTGGCGCCAGCTGGTCAGCGGTGCCTTGCGGTCGCAGGCCCGATACCGAGAGCTGGTCGCCAGCGCTCCCGAGGGCGCCGTGCGCGAGCAGCTGCTGGCCGTCGGCGGGCGCATCGACGAGGCTGTCGACGAGTGCTGGGCCATCGCACAGCAGGGCAGCCGCATCGACCGGACGGCGTCACAGATGCGCATCGAGGTCACCCGCTCCCAGCTCACGTCGTTGCCGGCCCGCGACGAGCGGTCCGCAGCCGACGAGGAGCGAGCCACTGCCCTCGAGGCTCGGGTGGAGGCCCACACCCGGTTGGTGAGCGCGGCTCGGGAAGGAGAAGGGCGGCTGCGGCTGCTCGAAGCCCGCCTCCAGGAGGGCGCAGCCCGCGGCGCCGAGCTGGCCGTGACCAGCTCGACGGCGCCCGTGCTCGCCCTCGAGACCGAGGTCGGCTCGGTGGCCAACGAGCTGGAGGCGCTCCGTGCCGCGCTGGAGGAGACCAGCCACCTCGGGCTCGGGTGACCGGTAGGGCCATCGCGTCGCGAGGCTCCAACCCTCGCAGCCCGAAGTCCGTCTTCAGGACGCGGCTTTCTGCTCCGCCGGACCGGACTTCGCCCGAGGTCGGCTCCGGCTACGGTCGCACGCCGTGACCGACCTGCACCCCAACGCCCAGCGGGTGGCCGACGCGGCGCGTGGGTTCGGCCTGGAGATCGCCGTGCGGACGTTCCCAGAGGGCACGAAGACCGCCGCCGACGCTGCCGCGGCCATCGGCGTCGAGGTCGGTCAGATCGTGAAGTCGTTGATCTTCGCCGTGGATGGCGAGGTGGTGGTGGCCTACGTGAGCGGTGCCAACCAGCTCGACGAGCGCAAGCTGGCGGTCGCGGCCGGCGGCGTCAAGGCCGCTCGGGTGGATGCCGACAGGGTCAGAGAGGCCACCGGGTACCCGATCGGTGGTGTGCCACCGTTCGGTCACGCCACCGACCTGCGGGTCTTCGTCGACCCCGACCTGCTCCGGTACGACGAGGTCTGGGCCGCCGCCGGCACCTGGAACGACGTGTTCGCCATCGCCCCCGAACAGCTGGTCTCGGCCAGCGGCGGCCAGGTCGTCGAGCTCCGACGGGGCTGATCGTTGCCGGCGGACGTCGAGCGGGCCTTGCGCCAGATGCCCGGTTGGGCCGCGGCCGAGCTGCGGATCACCCCCATCCACACGGGCATCACCAACCGCAATTACCGGGTGGACGTCGATGGCCAGCGGTACGTCGCTCGGCTGCCGGGCGAGCGAACCGAGGTGCTCGGCATCGACCGCTCCTGTGAGGCCGAGGCCGCGACCCGAGCCGCCGAGCTGGGCATCGCCCCCGGTATCCGAGGGCCGCTGCCGGGCTACACGACGCTG
>CAZTVJ010000440.1:0-2672 GCA_964616935.1 uncultured Acidimicrobiales bacterium
GGCCGCCAGCTGCGGCACCGAGGAGATGCCCCCCGAGAAGGGGATGACGCGCTCGCCAGCGGCAGGCCGGAGGCAGAAGTGGCGCAGGCGATTGGCGGCCACGAGGGCATCCGGGGCGTCGGTGTGGGGCAGGATGACCGCGAACTCATCGCCGCCGATACGGAAGGCGCGGTCGCCGTAACGCAGTGCGTCACGGATGCTGTTGGCCATGCCCAGCAGCAGGCGATCGCCGGCCGGGTGACCCTCACCATCGTTGACGACCTTCAGGTCGTCCAGGTCGATGAGCAAGAGGGCCACGGGCACCTTGTGCCGCCTGAACAGCTCGACCTGACGATCGAGCTCCTCCTGGAAGGAGCGGTGGTTGCCGAGCCCGGTCAGGCCGTCGTGCAGCGAGTCCTCGCGAGCCTCGCGGTACAGCACCTCCAGCTGGGCCTGGGACCTGGCAAGGTCGTCGAAGGGCTGCAGGAAGGTCCAGGCCACCGCGACGGCGATGACCAGCACGAGGATGGCGAAGCCGACGAGTGCTGCCACGAGCAGCGTATTGGGGCCAGCGGGCACGACAGGCCAGACGTGGATGAGCCCGAACTGTGCGCCGTCGTCAGAGCGCCACAGAGGGGCAGCGGTGGCGACCCAGCCAGCCGATCGGAGCGCGCGCGCGGTGCCAGCGTGCCCGGTCACGATGCCGTTGATGCGCACGCGCAGGTCGCCCAGCGGGCGTGCTCCGGGCGAGCCCCCGCCGGTGGCCACGACATCGGTCCGTGAGCCGGCCACGATCGAGTTGGTGGCCATGTCAACCAGCACGGCGCTGCTGGCGAGCTCGGAGGCGACGGGCGTGGTCTCGAAGAGTCGGAGCAGGTCGAGCTCCATGGTCAGCACCGCGGCGTCGCGCCGTGACGCGCCAGTCAGCTCCGTGGTGAGGGTCAGGCGCCCGGAAGGGTCCTCGCCCGGGCTGCTTTCGCGTGCTACTCCTCCCGGAGGTGCTGCAAGTGCCCGGGAGACGGTCGCCGCTGATGCGCACGCACCCGACCCGTCGGGTGTCGTCGTGGCGCCGGCGTCCGACGACCCAGTCGCAGGGGCCGAACCGCTCAAGGGTACGCCGGCACCGTCGCTGGCACGCGTGATGCAGGCACCGCGCACGAGGGCCCCCTGAGCGCTGCCCAGGGCGAGCAGCGCCCCGGCTGCGACCTGGCGTTCGTCCGTGCCGACGACGCCGTCCACGAGCCGCTGCAGCTCGGGATCGGCAGCCACGCCCAGCAGGCGCGTCTCGAGGTCCGCCAGCCGTGCTGTCAGGTCGGCGGCGGCCGCGGCGGTCTCCCAGGCGCGCCGCTCTGACACCCCGGTCTGCTCATCGGGCTTGAAGGTGTGGATGAGCACGATGACCCCGACCATGGGCACGACCGCGAGGCCGAGCATGGCCAGCCAGAGCCGAACCCGCATGAGGAAGGCGCCGTTGCGGAATCGGGAGCGAAAGCGGCCTGGGGTGGCGAGTCGGGGTGAAGGCATGGTCACAGCCGGGGCTGTTCAGGTCATTGAAGGGCTCCGTCCACCGTCGCGGAATGGCCCGAAACGCACACCGGGACACAGGACCGCTGGCGGTGCCGGCCGAGTCGAACCCGAGGCCAGCCCGGGCCGAGGCCAGCCCCGGCCGATGCCAGCCCGGCGATGCCGATCTCTCAGCCGGGCTGCGCCACCACCATGATCTTGAGCTCCGTCATGTCCTGGATGGCCCAGCGCACGCCTTCACGACCCAGGCCGCTGTCCTTGACGCCACCGTAGGGCATGTGATCGACACGGTAGCTGGGCACGTCGTTGACGATGACGCCCCCGACGTCGAGCGCCTCGAAGGCCCGCCAGGCGTGCCGCAGGTCGTTGGTGAAGATACCGGCCTGGAGTCCGAAGCGGCTGGCGTTCACCTCGGCCAGGGCCGCCTCGATGTCGCCGAATGGGAACGCCACCACGATCGGCGCGAAGGCCTCCTCTGTGCAGACCCGGGACGAGCGATCGGCGTCCACCAGCACGGTGGGCGGGAACCATCCGTCATCTGCCTTGCCGCCAAGCAGCACGCGGGCGCCTGCCTGCACGGCCTCGGCCACCCAGCGCTCCACACGCTCCAGGGCCGCTGCATCGACCATGGGGCCCAGGTCGATGAGGGGATCCATGGGGTCGCCCAGCTTGAGTCGGCCCGCGGCCGCCACGAACCGTTCCATGAACGTGTCCCAGACCGACTCGTGCACGAGCAACCGCTGCACGCTGACGCAGACCTGGCCGGAGTAGGCGAAGGCGCCCGCGACCACGCGCTTGATGGCCCAGTCCAGGTCCGCCGAGGCATCCACGATGGCACCGGCATTGCCGCCCAGCTCCAGGACGACCTTCTTCTTGCCAGCGCGCTCCTTCATGCGCCAGCCGACCTCCGGTGAACCGGTGAAGGTGAGCAGCTTGAAGCGATCGTCGGCCACGAGTCGGTCGCCCAGGTCCCGGGACATGGGCAGCACCGAGATGGCTCCCTCGGGCAGGTTGGTCTCATGGATGATCTCGGCCACCGTGAGCATGGTGAGCGGGTCACGCGAAGGCGGCTTGAGCACGATCGAGCATCCGGCGGCGATGGCCGGAGCGACCTTGTGTGCGGCCAGGTTGAGCGGGAAGTTGAAGGGACTGATGGCTGCCACCGGGCC
>CAZTVJ010000441.1:0-7503 GCA_964616935.1 uncultured Acidimicrobiales bacterium
TCGTCGCCGAGCACGACCACGTCGCCGTCCTCGCACTGCAGGATGTGCTCTCGTGGCACGCCCATGAGTGCGGCGAGTCCGGCGTGGGCGGTGAGGTGGCGGTACTCGCCGTGGATCGGGATGAACCACTCGGGCTGGGCGATGGCCAGGAGCGTCTTCAGCTCGTCGGCCTGCGCATGACCCGTGGCGTGCACGTCGGCCACGCCGGAGTGGACCACCTCGGCCCCGAGGCGCAGCAGCCCGTCGATCACGCGGTTCACGTTGAACTCGTTGCCCGGGATGGCGTGGCTCGACAGGATCACCGTGTCGTCGGGGGTGAGCTTCAGCCAGCGGTTCTCGCCCTGGGCCATCAACGACAGCGCGGACATCGGTTCACCCTGGGACCCGGTGGAGATGACGCAGACCTCACCGGGCCGGAGATCGCCGACGTCTTCGATGTCGATGAGCGAGGCATCGGGGATGCGCAGGATGCCGAGGTCTCGCGCCATCCGGACGTTCTTGCGCATCGACAGACCGAGCGTCGCCACCTTGCGCCCGTGGGCGATGGCCGCGTCGGCGATCTGCTGGATGCGATGGATGTGGCTGGCGAAGCTGGCGGTGATGACGCGGCGGCCGGCCTGCTGGGAGAACACCGAAGCCAGCACAGCGCCCACGTCACGCTCGCTCGGCGCGTGGCCCCGCTCCTCGGCGTTGGTGGAGTCCGCCAGCAGCAACCGGATGCCCTCGCGGTCGGCGATGGCCCCGATGCGGGCCAGGTCGGTGAGCCGGTGGTCGACGGGCGTGAGGTCGAGCTTGAAGTCACCGGAGTGCAGGATGACCCCCTGCGGGGTGTGGATGGCGATGGCGAAGGCGAACGGCACCGAGTGGGTGACCGGGATGAACTCGACGTCGAAGGGCCCGATGTGCCGGCGCTCGCCATCGGCCACCGGGATGAGCTCGGTGCGGCCGAGCAGGCCCGCCTCCTCGATGCGGCTGCGAGCCAGCCCAAGGGTGAGCGGCGAACCGTAGATGGGGAAGCTGAGGTCTCGCAGGAGGTACGACAGGCCACCGACATGGTCCTCGTGGCCATGGGTGGCCACCATGGCCTCGACCCGGTCGGCGTTGTCGCGCAGGTAGGTGAAGTCGGGCAGCACGAGGTCGATGCCATGCATGTCGGCGTCCGGGAACATCAGCCCGACGTCGATGAGCAGGATGCGACCGGCCAGCTCGATCGTCATGCAGTTGCGGCCGATCTCCCCCAGGCCACCGAGGAAGGCGATGCGGACGGGTTCAGCCATCGGAGATCCCCAGTCGTTCGGCGAGGTTCGGATCGCCGAGATCGAGCCAACGTAATCCCTCCACGGCGCCGAAGCCGTGGTCGGCCGAGACCCTCAGCGTGCTCATGTCGAGCCGGAGCGGGCCGCCTCCAGGTTGGCCAGCACCTCGCGGGCCCGTGCCTCCACCCAAGCGGGCGCGGGGCCCATCGGCAGCCGGCACTCGCCCACCGCCAGCCCGAGCAAGCGCATCAGTGCCTTCGTCGGGATGGGGTTCGGCGCATCGTCACCCGTCTCGTAGGCAAAGCTCTCGAGCAGGCGAGCGTTCACACGGCGGGCGCCTTCGGTGTCGCCCTTCGCCCACAGGGCGAAGAGCTCCTGATGGTCGCTGCCCGTCCAGTGCGTGGCGACGCCGACGACACCTACAGCGCCGACGGCGAGCAGCGGCAGCGTCATCCCGTCGTCGCCGCTGTACACCTCGAAGCCGGCGGGCGCTTCGGCCACGACGCGCGCCGTCTCCGCGGGGTTCCCGGCGGCGTCCTTGAGCGCGAGCACGTTGGGCACCTCGCGAGCGAGCTGCAGGAGCACGGGCGTCGCGATCTTGCGCCCGGTGCGGATGGGGATGTCGTAGACCATCACTGCCAGCTCGGTGGCCGCCGCCACGGCCCGGACGTGGGCGTCGATCCCCGCTTGCGAAGGTCGGTTGTAGTACGGGACGAGCACGAGGATGCCGGCGACGCCCAGCTTCGAGGCTTCCCCAGTGAGGTGCACCGAGTGGGCCGTGTCGTTGGAGCCCGAGCCGGCCACGACCGGGATGGTGACGGCCTCGGCCACGGCCGCCCACAGCGACAGCTTCTCGTCGTCGGTGAGCGTCGGAGACTCGCCAGTGGTGCCGGCCACGACCAACCCGTCGTTTCCGTTCGCCTCCAACCACCGGGCGAGCTGCTGGGCCGCGTCGAGATCGAGGCGGCCGGCGGCGTCGAACGGGGTGACCATCGCAGTGGCGACCGGGCCGAAGCGGGCCATCAGAACGAGCCCTCCTTCGCTCGATCAATGCCCAAGGTGAGGATGAGGTCCTCGTGCAGCTCCATCCAGACGTCGTGGTACGAGCTGCACATCACTCCGGTGAACAGGTGATGGTCACCTCCTTGCACCTTCGTGGCCGCTTCGGTGAGCCGCGGGCCGTACGGCCCGAAGCGCGCCATCGCCGCGGCAAGCAGGCCGACGATCGGCTGGGCATCTGCGTCGATGCCGACAAGACGGGCGACGACCGCTTGGTCGTAGGCCGCGTCGGTATGGTCGTTGGGTGATCCGTCCCTCAGCTGCCACTCGCCGCACAGCTCCTTGAAGGCCTCGTTGAGGTGCAGGAAGCTGCCGTAGGGGGCGCGCAGCTGGCCTCGGGCCGTACCGTCGCCGATGTCGGTGCCCAACGCCTCCGCGTGTGCGATGCGGCCGCCAGGCGACAGCTGCCAGAGCGCGCGTGCCTCGCGGAACAGGGCAAGCTCGTCGTGCTGGAGTGCGTGCAGGTGCGATTCAACCTCCGCCGGCGCAAGGGCGGTCAGCTCGGACAGCACCTCCACCTTGGCAAAGCCCTTCACCCGGAGCGCGTGCAGGACGAGGAACTGTGGGTCGGACTGGTGGGCCATCGAGGTCGAGGTTAGTTGGCGCTCATTGCCCCGGGCCGGAGTTCGCTCCTCGGACAAACGCGCCTAGGTTCATCGCCCGACGCCGACCGAGGAGCTGCCATGACGAGCCTGCACACCGACATCCTTGGTCGCGACGACGTCGGCCGGCTGCTCGACGCCCGCGATCCGTCGAGCGTGTCCATCTACCTCCCGACCGACCCCGCCTCGAAGGGCGACGCGGAGCGGATCGAGCTGGGGAACCTCGCCGGTGAGGCGCTGGCGCAGCTCCGCGATGCTGGTACGGACAAGCGCGAGGTCCTGGCCATCGAGGACGCGCTGTCCGACCTCGCCGACGACGATGACGACGAGTTCTGGCGCTTCCAGGCCCGCAGCCTCGCCGTGTTCGCCACGCCGTCGAGCCTGCGGACGTTTCGTCTGGCGAACCACCTCGAGGCGCTCGTCGAGGTCTCCGATCGCTTCCACCTCAAGCCCTTGCTGCGGGCCGTCACCTTCCCGCAGACGGCGATCGTGCTGGCTCTGGCCCAAGGGTCGGTTCGGGTGCTCGAGCTGGTGCCCGGAGCAGAGCCGTTCGAGGTGCGGCTGGCCGACATGCCCACGGATGTGGCCAGCGCAGTCGGCAAGTCGTCCATCAAGGACCGCTCACCGAGCGGCCGGCTCCAGGGAACCGAAGGGCAGAAGGTGCGGATGCGCCAGTTCGCCCGCCAGGTCGACCGCGCGATGGGCGACCTGCTGCACGGCCGCGACGTCCCGCTCGTCCTCGCGGCCGCCGAACCGCTGGACGCCGTCTACCGCTCCGTGAACGGCTATCCGCACCTCGCCCCCACGACGATCCCGGGGAGCCCGGAGACGACGTCGATCACCGACTTGGCCGCCGGCGCTCGCGTCGTGCTCGACGAGCTGTACGCAGCCGAGCTGGCGCAGCTGCACGAGCTGTACCAAGTGCGCACCTCCCAGGACCGCACGGGCACCGATCTCGCCGGGCTGGCGCGGGCGGCGACGTGGGGCATGGTGGACACCATCTTCGTGGACATCGACGAGGTCGTCCCGGGTCTCGTGGACGACGATGGGGCCATCCACTTCGCGGACGTCGACGACGCCATCACCTACGGCGTCGTCGACGAGATCGCCCGCCGGGTGTGGCAGAACGGGGGGCGGGTGCTGGCGGTGCGGCGCGACGACATCCCGGAAGGGGGATCCGCCGCCGCCATCCTGCGCTACGCGCCACTCGGGTCGGGTTGACCCGGACCTTGGCCGTTGGTGTGTGGCCTAGGCAGCCGGTGCCTCGGCCTCGAGGGCGAAGGCGTCGTACTCCTCGCCCGTGTCGGCCCAGTCCTCGAACTGGATGACGCCCATCTCCTCGTAACGCCGACGCAGCCAGGCGTCGTTGCGATCCAGCAGGCCGAGCTTCTTGCAGTTCGGCACGATCTTGGAGAACAGCAGCTGCTGGAAGACCTCTCGGTTCGGGTCTCGCAGCACGAGCGGCACGATGTCCTTCGGGTTCACCCCGAAGCGCTGCCACACCTCCTGCGACAAGAAGCGGTCTCGCATGCGAACGGCAGCCTCGTAGGCGAACTCCTGGCGATCCTTGATCTCCGCGTCCGACATGCCGTCGTACACCTCCTTCAGTGAGAGCACACCGAAGGCCACGTGGCGGGCCTCGTCGCTCATCACGTACCGCAGGAGCTTCTTGAGCAGCGGCTCCTCGGTCATCTGGTGCAGGAAGCCGAAGGCGGCGAGGGCCAGGCCCTCGACCATCACCTGCATGCCCAGGTAGGTCATGTCCCAGCGGCTGTCGTTGACGATGTCATCGAGGAGCATGCGCAGGTGGGCATTGATGGGGTAGGCGCCACCGAGCTTCTCGTCCAGGTAGCGGGCGAACACCTCCACATGACGTGCTTCGTCGACGACCTGCGTGGCGGCGTAGAGCTTGGCGTCGTACCACGGGACGGTCTCGGTGATCTTGGCGGTGCACAGCAAGGCACCCTGCTCGCCGTGCATGAACTGGCTGAGCGTCCACCGCCGGTTCTCGACACCGAACTCAAGCCACTCCCTGTCGCTCCAGCTCTCGACGATCGTGCCGGCGTAGTGGTTGGGGTCCAGACCGGCGGCGATGGCCACCTGGTCTGCCGCGACCACCCTCTCCAGGTCTACCTCGGTGTCCCAGGGCAGGTCGGTGGTGGCGTTCCACTGGCCGGTCTTGGCCTTCTCGTAGAGCTTGCGCAGCGCGGGTCGGGCCAGGGAGTAGTCCCACGTGAAGATGGCGTCGGCGTTGTCGGCCACCGCATGGCTGACCTCGTCGACGTCGGTGTTGGCCACCGACAAGATGGCTTCGATGTCGTTGAGCTCGGCCCGGCCGAGGATCTCTTCGGTGGATGACATGAGGACCTACCTTCCGAGGGGGAGCCCGCTGAATGCGGGCAGGACGAAGCGATGGACGAACTCGGTGGCCGACGTGACGTCGGCCAGGTCGACCGTGGTCGATGGTGCAAGGAAGTAGGAGATGACGACCCGGGACAGGTACTCGGCCAGCTCGGCCGACTGCGTCGCCCCGATGTACGGCCCGAACCAGGGCGTGAGGAACTCGGTAGCCACCCGCAGGATGACCGGGAGGCCTTGGACGGTGAGGTCGTGGACGACCTCACCGGGCTCGCTGGCCAGCATGAGGCGAAGGTGCTCGTCGGCCTGCAGCGCCCGGGTGGCGCTGACGACGCCCCGCACCACGAGGTCCTCGAACGACGTCGCGCCGGCGAGCTTGTTCGACAGGGTGACGAAGAACTCCTCCGTCTCGCGCCGGCGCAGCGCTTCGAACAGGTTGTCGCGACCGCCGGGGAACAAGCGGTAGATGGTGGCTCGGCTGCACCCTGCCTCGGCGGCGATGTCGTCGACGGTGACCTTGTTCCGGCCCCACCGCTCGCAGCACTGGCGGGCCGCGTCGAGGACCCGCTCGACCACCGGATCGCTGCCGAGACGAACGTCGCTCACGAGTGAGACAATGACACGAGAAGTGTCTCATCGTCAACGTGACGACGGACACAGGTCACCGTGCCGGCCCGCCCGGCCAATGGGGTCCCCGACCCCCTCCCACGGACTCCACGTGGATTCCTCCCGAGGCGTTCACCCGGTCATGTACACCAGCGGGGTCAACGACCCGTGACGAACAAGTCCGCTGCACGCGGCGCAAGGAGAAAGCGCAGCGGACGACCAGCCCGCCCGTGCTACGAGTACGGGTTGGGGGGAACGTCGAAGTCGGCGCGGTCCGGCTTGGTGCCGCACTTGCCCTCCACCTTGGAGAACTTCCAACCCTTGGCGAACAGCGGGTCGGCGCACTCGCTCCAGTCGTCCTTGGCTCCCCAGTACTGCACGAGGTTCGCCGGCGGCGCGGGCTGCGGTCCGCAGGCCGCGTTCAGCTTGGCGGTGGTGGACCCGGATGGCTGCTTGGCGACGCACTTGCCGCGAACGTTCGCGGCCTCGTAGTAGGCGAGGACGGCGGCCCGGGCGCTCTGGATGGCGGGCTTGGCCGGCGCGACGGTGGGGGCTCTCGTGGTCGCCGGCGTGGGCGCCACGCTGGTGGCGGGGCTGGGCGCCGCCGGCTTGGCGGGCGACGCGGTGGGCCGAGCCGCGGGACGGGCGGGCTTGACGGCCATGGCGGGCTTCGACGGTACGGCGGGGGTTGGCGCAACCGTGACGGGCGGAGCTGCAGGCACCGGCGCCGGCGCTGCCACCGTGGTCGGGCTCGCCGGCACCGTCACGGTGCCAGGACCGTCGCGGTCGCCCGCCAGCGCGGTGGTGCTTGGTGCCGGCGTGGCCACGGTGGGCTCCGGTGCCGATGCGGCGGTGGTGCCGGTCGTGCCGCCGACGTCGGACGATGCCGTCGTGAGCGCCGGTCGCAGACCGAGCGCGACCAGCACGACCGCCGCCGCGACCCCGCCGAGGGCCACCAACCGGGGACGCGCCGGATGCCCGTGCCGCGCGGTGAGGGGCGCCAGCTCGATCGGCTCGATCGGCTCGTCGTCGAGCTCGAGCGAGACGCCATCGGCGGCGATCCGGCCGTGGGCGGGCACCTCGAGGAAGGCCCGCACCTCCGGCGACGGCGAGGGCGTCGGTGCCCCCGTGCCGAGGTAACCGGCACGGGCCTGACCGAGAAGGGTCAGGAGGTCGTCGGGCCACTCGGCCGCCGGGGTCACCAGCTCGAGGTGCTCCCGTCGAAGGTGCTTGCGCTTGCTCGGTCCACCCATCTCAGTGGTCTCAACGTCGCGCCTGGTCATCGTGGTTCCCCAGCGGCGGTCATCTTGCGCCGGATGGCCGCCAGCCCGCGCCGCTGCAGTGCCTTGACGGCGCCCGGCCGCTTACCGACGACGGTCGCGACCTGCTCGACGGTGAGGTCGCCGACGATGCGCAGGAGCAGGACCTCTCGCTGGTCGGGCACCAGGCTCTCGATGACCTCCACGGCCTCACGTGTGCCCAGCCGAGCCAACGCTCCCTGCTCGGAATCGGGCTCCTCGGGAAGCTGCTCCTCGCTCGGCTCGACCGACGTCGTCGTGACCCGACGGCGGGCCTTGCGGCGCTCATCGACGAGGCTGTTGCGGGCGATCGTGAACACCCAG
>CAZTVJ010000442.1:0-2110 GCA_964616935.1 uncultured Acidimicrobiales bacterium
TGGCCGGCGCCCCCGACCTCGACCGATGGCGGGCTGAACAGGCCGAGCTGCTGACCCGGGCCGGGCGGCCCCGCACCATCGCAGCCACCAGCCTCGCTCCCCATGACAGCGACGAGCCCCAGGCCACCGAGGACCCTGGACTCGGGAAGGGAGGTGTCGATCTCGACCTACCGCCGTGGCGCAAAGGGCGCTACGGCACTGCCATCGGGCGAGCCGTGCACGCCGTGCTCCAGACGGTCGACCTGGCCACCGGCGAGGGTGTGGAGGCTGCGGCCGCCGCGCAGGCGGCATCGGAAGGCGTGCTCGGCCGCGAGCGCACCATCGCCGCCCTGGCCCGATCGGCCTTGCGGTCGAGCGTCGTCCACGCGGCCGTAGCCAGCGACGATCACTGGCGAGAGGTCCTCGTGGCGGCGCCCGTCGGCGATCAGCTCCTCGAGGGCTACATCGACCTGCTCTACCGGGCCGACGACGGGCTTGTGGTCGTCGACTACAAGACGGATCAGCCCCGCAACGAAACCGATCTCCACGAGCGGGTCGAGCGCTACCGACTGCAGCTGGCCGCCTACGCGCTTGCGGTCGAGCGGGTCACCGGCGAACGGGTGCGTCAGGCGGTGCTGGTGTTCTGCTCGGCGGCCGGGGAGGCGACGGAGCGGGCGATCCCGGATCTGGCGGATGCGATGGAGGACGTGGTCGCACGGCTCGCCGCAACGACAGCCGGAACGCCCCCAACCCTGCCCGTTTGAACAGCACCAGCACGGTGAGCACGCCCAGCGCGATCAAGGTCGGCAGCACGAACGACCACGCCACTTGCCAACCCCGGCCGGAGAGGCCGGTGAAGACGCCGGTGTCCAGCCGCGAACCGTCGAGGTTGCGGGTGTACACCTGGTCCTGCAGGTTGCAGGGGTCGTCGGCGTCCACGTCACGCGGTGGTCGCACCTTGGAGACGAGCCGATTCGTCAACGGATCGACACTCGCACCCACGATGTACTGGCGACCCTCCTTCACGAACCGGATGTCGTCGGGGTAGTCCACCTGCACGCGGGTCGCCGGCAGCTCGCCGCTGCGAAGCTGCGCAACGGCGTACCGCGCCGTCGTCCCGCTCGTGCCGGTCACGGTGCCGACGAACACGACGGAGGCGGGAACGAGGTCCTTGCACACCGGAGGCTGCGTCGTGGTGGTGGCCAGGATGGACGTCGAAGCACCCGGCAACGTCGTGGTGACCTCACCCTCGGGCACGGTCTCCTCGCTCTGGGCCGCCGCCGGCGCGGTCAAGGTCAGCGTGACGACGACGAGGACGGCGCCGCCGATGACGCCGCCGATCCAGCCGGCCCGGGAGCGGGAGCGCGCGTTCAGCGGCCCTCGAACCGTGGTTCGCGCTTGTCGAGGAAGGCCCGCATCGCCTCGGCCGTGTCCGCCGTGGTGAAGTTCACCGTCTGCGCCCAGCCTTCGTCCTCCAGCGCCTGCTCGAGCGTGACCTCGAAGGAGTTGTTGAGGAGGCGCTTCGTCTGGGCCAGGGCGATGGGCGGGCCAGCGGCAAGGCGGCGGGCCCAGTCCTCGACGAAGGCGTCGAGCTCACCTGCGGGCACCACCCGGTTGACGAGGCCCATGGCCTCAGCTTCCTTGGCCGAGATGATGTCGGCGAACAGCGCCAGCTCCTTGGCCCGATGCAGGCCGACCAGACGGGGCAGCAACCACGAACCACCGAAGTCGATCGAGAGCCCGCGCCGGGCGAAGATCTCCGAGAACCGGGCCTCGTCGGAGGCCACGATGAGATCGCACGCGAGCGCCATGTTGCAGCCGGCACCGGCGGCGACGCCCGGCACCTTCGCGATGACGGGCTGCGGGATACGCTGGAGCGCCAGCGCCACGTCGCCCACGCTGCGCATGGCATGCCACTGGTGCCGCGACCGGCCGGTGTCGGCGCCGCCGCCGCTGAGATCGGCGCCCGAGCAGAACGCGCCCCCGGCGCCGGTGAGCACCACGACCCGGTCGGTGTCGCTGGCGGCGATCTCCCGGAAGGTGACGAGCAGCTCGTCCCACATCACCCCGTTGATGGCGTTCTTCTTCTCCGGCCGGTTGAGGGTGATCGTGACGATGCCCCCCTCAGACC
>CAZTVJ010000443.1:0-25455 GCA_964616935.1 uncultured Acidimicrobiales bacterium
CGGGGGCGACAGGTCGTTCCCGTACACTGGGCCTCGTGACGATCGACGAGCAGGAGCGCATCCTCGAGCCCGACACCCAGCGTGAGCGCATCGTGTGGCTCAGCACCCAAGACGCGGCCCGGCGTCTCGGCGTCACCCCCCGCACCCTCTACCGCTTCATCGACGAGGGCCAGCTTCCGGCCTACCGCCTCGGGCGGGTCATCCGCCTCCAGCTGAGCGAGGTGGACCAGTTCATCGAGCGCTGCCGCATCCAGCCGGGAAGCCTCGAGCACCTGTACCCCGAGTCCGTCGGCGCCCCCGGTGGTGCCCGCGGCGAGTGAGCTCGCACGGCCAGGCGGTGGTCGGTTCTGCGCCCGGGACGCTACCGTGACGGCGATGCGGGTGGTGGTGAGGACGCGCCGAGCACGGTGAGTGACCGCCAGATCAACGTCATCGTGCCCGGCAACCACCTCATGCCCGGCCTGCTCGGTCCTCGCGACGAGTACCTGCGCACCATCGAGTCGTCGTTCCCGGACACGCACATCCACGTGCGCGGCAACGAGATCAACATCTCGGGTCGCGACGCCGACGAGGTGGGCCGCCTCTTCGAAGAGCTCGTGCTGCTCCTCCAGCAAGGCCAGCCGCTGGACGTCGGCAACCTCTCACGCTCCATCGACATGGTGCGCTCCGCCGAACGCCCCAGCGAAGTGCTCGCGCACGACATCCTCCGGTCGGCCAAGGGTCGCATGGTTCGGCCGAAGACGGCGGGGCAGAAGCGCTACGTCGATGCCATCCGCAGGAACGTGATCACCTTCTGCCTCGGGCCGGCCGGCACCGGCAAGAGCTGGCTGGCGGTGGCCATGGCCGTCCAGGCGCTGCAGGACAAGCAGGTCCAGCGCATCATCCTGACCCGGCCAGCGGTCGAGGCGGGGGAGCGGCTGGGGTTCCTCCCGGGTGACCTCATGGCCAAGGTCGACCCGTACCTGCGGCCCCTCTACGACGCGCTCTACGACATGGTCGAGCCGGAGGGTGCGCAGCGGCTCCTCGAGCGCCAGACGGTGGAGGTGGCGCCACTCGCGTTCATGCGGGGCCGAACGCTGAACGCCAGCTTCATCATCTTGGACGAGGCCCAGAACACGACGCCCGAGCAGATGAAGATGTTCCTCACCCGCATCGGCTTCGGCTCGAAGGCCGTGATCACCGGCGACACCACCCAGGTGGACGTGCCGGGCGGCCGCAGCGGGCTGGGCGGCCTCGAGCGCATCCTCACCGGCATCGACGGGCTCGAGTTCGTGCACCTCACCGGCGCTGACGTCGTGCGTCACCGGATCGTGGCCGACATCGTTGCCGCGTACGAGCGCGCGACGGGCCAGGCAACGGCGTCCGGGGTGGAGGAGCACGCCCGCCATGCCTGACGATGACCGACCCCGGCTGCCCGGTCGAAAGAAGCTCGGCGGCGAGGGCGACCCGGAGGTCTTCGTGGCCGACGAGCAGTCGGCGGTGGCCGTCGACACCACCCGCTGGGCCGCCCTGGCCGAGGCCGTGCTCGTGGCCGAAGGGGTGCGCGGCCACGCGGAGCTGAGCCTGCTGTTCGTGGGCGAGGACGACATCGCCGTGCTGAACGAGCAGTTCCTCGGGCAGGACACCTCCACCGACGTGCTGGCCTTCCCCCTCGACGCCACCGAGGTGGAGGTGGTGTCCATGCCCGCGATGTCGCGCACGGGGCCCGACCGATCACCGATCGATCCCGGCGACCTGCCGCTGCTGCTCGGCGATGTGGTCGTTTGTCCCGAGGTGGCCGCCCGCCAGGCACCCGAGCACGCCGGCAACCTCGCCGACGAGCTGGCACTGCTCGTCGTGCACGGTGTCCTCCACGTCCTCGGCCACGACCACGCGGAGCCCGCCGAAGCAGAGCGGATGCGGGCCAGGGAGCGGGCACTGCTCGAAGCGCACCACTGGGGTGGCCCTGCGCCGGAGCACTTCCGCCAGGAGCAGCTCTGATGGTCTACGCGTTGCAGTTCGACACGACCGACCTGGCGATGCTGGTCCTCATCTTCGTCCTGCTCCTGGCGCTGGTCTTCCTCGCCATCGCGGAGACGGCGCTGAACCGCATCAGCCGGGTGAAGGCCCAGGCGATGGACGAGGAGCGCCACAGCAAGTCCTCCCGAGCCCTGCTGCGCCTCGTGGCCGAGCCGGCGTTGTTCATCAACCCGATCCTCGTCACCGTCACCGTGCTCCAGACCGGCCAGGCCTTCCTGACGTCACTGCTCGCGGCGCGCATCTTCGACGGCTGGTGGGGCATCGTGATCGCCTTCGTCCTGAACGTCGTCCTGTTGTTCGTGCTGGCCGAGGCGCTCCCGAAGACCTGGGCCGTGCTCTCGGCCGAGCGGGCGGCGCTGTTCACGGCCCGCCCCGTCCTGGCCCTCGTGAGCTTCGCCCCGCTGCGCCTGGTCGCTCGGGGGCTGATCGGCATGGCCAACGTCCTGGTGCCGGGCAAGGGCTTGAAGCAGGGCCCGTTCGTGTCCGAGCGCGAGCTGCTCGGGATCGTCGGGGCCGCCGCCGACGACGAGGTGATCGAGCACGAGGAGCGAGAGCTCATCGAGAGCATCATCGAGTTCGGCGACACCGTTTCCCGCGAGATCATGGTGCCCCGGCCCGACATGATCACCGTGAGCGCCACCGCCACCATCACCGAGGCGCTCGACCTCGCCATCGAGCACGGGTTCTCCCGGTTGCCGGTGGTGGGTGAGTCGATCGACGACGTGCTGGGCATCGTCTACGCGAAGGACCTGATGCGCTCCGAGCGCGAGGGCCGGGGCTTCCACCCCGTCGCCGGGATGGCCCGGCCGGCGCGGTTCGTCCCCGAGACCAAGCCGGTGGCCAGGCTCATGCGCGAGATGCAGGCCGAGAAGTTCCACATGGTCCTGCTCGTCGACGAGTACGGCGGCACGTCCGGCCTCGTCACACTCGAGGACTGCCTGGAGGAGCTGGTCGGCGAGATCGTCGACGAGTACGACGTCGAGTCGGCCGAGGTGGAGCACCTGCCCTCGGGTGATCTGAGGGTCGACGGCGGCCTCGCCATCGATGAGCTGAACGACCTGCTCGGCGTGGCCCTGCCCGACGAGGACTGGGACACCGTGGGCGGGTTCGTCTTCGGCACCCTCGGTCACGTACCCAGCGAGGGGGAGAGCGTCGAGTACGCCGGGCATCGCTTCACGGCGGACAAGGTCGACGGCCGGCGCATCAGCCAGGTGGTGGTGGCCGCGCTGGCACCGCCACCCGGCGCCAACGGTGACGGCGACGGCGCCGCCGTGGAGGTCGGTGACAGCCCATGACGTTCCGCTCCGGGTTCGCCGCGCTCGTCGGGCGGCCGAACGTCGGCAAGTCGACGTTGCTGAACGACCTCCTCGGTCAGAAGGTCAGCATCGTGTCCGACAAGCCGCAGACGACGCGCCATCAGGTGCGCGGTGTCCTGCATCGCCCCGATGCCCAGCTCGTCTTCGTCGACACACCGGGCATCCACAAGCCGGTCAGCGCGCTCGGCCAGCAGCTCAACCGGACGGCGAGCAACGCCTTCGACGGGGTGGACGTGGTGTGCTTGGTGCTCGATGCCACCCAGCCCTTCGGCAAGGGCGACCGCTTCGTCGCCGCGATGTGCCCGCCTGACCTCGTGGTCGTCGTGAACAAAATCGACCGCGCGTCGCCGGCGCAGGTGTTGGCGCAGCTTGCCGCCGCCGCCGAGCTCGAGGCGGAGGCGTACTACCCCATCTCGGCCAAGACCGGCGACGGCGTGCCCGAGCTGGTCGAGCACCCCGTCGCCCGGCTGCCCGAGGGGCCGATGCTGTACCCGGAGGATGTCGTGGCCGACATGCCGGAGGCGCTCTGGGTAGCCGAGCTGGTGCGCGAGCAGCTCCTGCGGGTGACGCACGAGGAGCTGCCGTACTCCATCGCCACGCAGGTCACCGAGTGGGAGTGGCCCCGCATTCGCGTGGTCGTGGTGGTCGAGCGCGAGAGCCAGAAGGGCATGGTGATCGGCAAGGGTGGGCTCGTGCTCAAGGCCGCCGGCACGGCGGTACGCCGCCAGCTGCCGAAGGGCGCGCACCTCGAGCTGTTCGTCACCGTCGACAAGGACTGGCAGCGGCGCCCCGACCGCCTCGAACGGCTGGGGTACGCCTGACGGCCTGCCGTCATGCCCCGTTCACCGTTCGACTCGATCGTCATGGAACCGTGACACTCCTGTGACGCTGCGCGCGCAGTCCACTGGTTGCATGGGCGATCTCGTGGGTCGATCGGGAGGGGTTCCAGTGTCGGACTTCGTGCTCGAGATCACCGGCGCCAGAGGCGCCATCACCCTGGAACCCGTTGGCGTGATCGACGCTGACGGTGCCCGGACCCTGCTCGAGGCACTCACCTCATTGCGCAGTCAGCTCACCGCGCTGCTCGAGATCCGTCTCGACCGGGTGACCGGGCTCACCGAAGGGGCCAGACGGCTGCTGGCCCGCAGCGAGCTGCCGGTCGACGCGCTGTCGGTTGCTGCCGTCGCCTGACGTTCGTCGGGACGTTCGTCGGGACGTTCGTCGGGACGTTCGTCAGGCCGTTCGTCAGGCCGGTGCCAACAGGTTCAGGTAGTCGTCTCGCGAGACGACGGGCGCGAACTCGCCGGTGCCCTTGGGCACTTGGATCAGCGTCGGCAGACCATCCGGTCCTGGCACGCGGAACTCCACCTGGCCGATGCCGCGCAGGTCGGTGAGCGTCAGGACGATCTGGCCGAACTCGAACCACTGCTCCTGGCCCTGTTGCTGTTCGAGGGCGGCGGGCGCCAGGTCGACGGTGGCCTTGCCACCGGCCACGGTGACGGCGACCAGCGCGCCGGCCGGGATGGACGTGCGCAGACCCGCTCCCGGGGGCTCGGCCTGCAACAGCGACAGTGCCTGCAACGGCGTGACCGGCTTCTTCGCCTGGCGCACGACGGGGCGCAGCAGGTTGCCGGCCACGAAGTAGACGTTGACCGGCTCCGTCGTCGGGGCGGTGGTGGTCGTGGGCAGCAGGGTGGTGGTCGTGGCGGGTGCGATCGTCGTGGTCGTCGTGCTCGTGGTGGTCGTGTCGGCCAGCCCGAAGGGAAGGTCGCCGGGGTCGATCGGCTGGTAGGTGTCGTCGGTGGGGAGGCCACAACCGCTCAGGGCCAGCACGGCCAAGAACGTCGAGGCCGCGGCCACGTACCGGCGGGTGCTCATCCCTTGCCCGCCGGCAGCTCGATGATGAAGCGCGATCCGCTGCCCGGTCGGTCCTCGATCCAGGCCCGGCCGCCGTGCAGGCGGGCGTGTTCGGCCACCAGCGCCAGGCCGAGGCCGGTGCCGACCCGGTGACGTGCGGCCGAGCCACGCGCGAACCGCTCGAAGATGCGGTCCTTCTCCGCGGCGGGCACGCCGGGACCGGCGTCCTCCACCACGATGCGGACGCGGTCGCCGCTGCCCTCCACGCCGATGCGGACGGGGCCAGCAGCGTGCTGAGCGGCGTTCTCCAACAGGTTCGCGACGGCGCGCTCCAAGCGCCGCTTGTCGATCGGCACTGGGTGGTCACGCCACTTGCGGGCCACCTCGACAGGCACGTAGGAGTAGCCGTAGCGCGCCGCCACGCGGGCCAGGAAGTCGCCGAGCAGCGTCGGCTCGAGGTGCATCTCGACCCGGCCTGCGTCGACCCGGGAGATCTCCAGCAGGTCGAGCACCATCTGGTCGAACCGCTGCACCTGGTTGACGACCACGTCCAGCGCCTTCTGCGAGCGCTCGGGCAGCTCGTTGCGGCGGCCGTCCAGCACCTCCACCGCGGCCGACAGCGCGGTGATGGGTGAGCGCAGCTCGTGGCTGACGTCGGAGGCGAACCGTGCCTCACGTTCGATACGGCTCTGGAGCGAGTCGGCCATGTCGTTGAACGAGCTGACCAGTCGGTCGAGGTCAGGGTCAGGTTCCGGCTCGAGGCGCGTGTCGAAGTCGCCCGATGCCAGCTCGCTGGCCGCACCGGCGACGCGGGTGAGCGGCCGGAGCAGGCGCCGGCTCGTGTACGCACCGAAGGCCGCCGCGCCAACCGTGGCGATGGCTGACCCGATGAGCAACGAGGTGAGGATGTAGCTCAGCGTGCGTTGGAGTCCGGCCATGGAGAACATCTCCAGGTACGACGCGTCCACCTCGGACGCATAGATCCCCACCCCGATGTACGGCGTGCCCTCGAACGTGAAGCGCTGGGTACCGGAGCTGCCGGCCAGGCTGCCTTCGCGCAGTGATGGTGGCAGGGCGTCCTGGCTGAATCGCGCGCTGCCGAACCATGCACCGCCGTAGCGCACCAGGCCGAACCCATCACGCTCGGTGCGCACCGACGAGATGAGGTCGCCGGCGTTGGCATCGGGCACGCGCAGCACGTCGCGCACGAGTCGGGCGTTGACGAGGGCCTGCGTGACCGCGCCCGACTCGCGCTGGTCGAGCAGGTAGTTGCGGGCGAGGACGTAGGTGACGAGCGTAAGGCTGAGCGACACGACCAGGGCGGCGACGGCGAAGCCGATGGTGAGGCGAGCTCGCAGGCCGAGGGCGCGCCGACGCGTCCGTTGGGTCGGAGTGCCTCGCCGGGAGCGGAACGCCACGCCGTCAGCCTTGCGCGGCGGCGTGGCGGGTGCCAGGAGGGGGCGAGAAGGTTCCAGCCGAGTGGTCACAGGCGACAAGTGGGTGCGTCCACGGGCGATGCCTCCACGGAACCGACGCTGGGACGAACACTGCGGGAAAAACGATTGGTGGGGCACCGGGGGAGAGGGTGCCCCACCAAGCGGCGTGAACCGAACCACAGCGTGACGACGCATTGTGACGCCGGATCGCGCGCTCTGCGCGGTTTGTGTAACGAACGCGAGGGCTCTGACCTGGCCTCCCGGTAGGTTGGGGTCGGGAGGTCACCGCGTGCACCGCGTGCTGTTCATCGAAGATGACGACCAGATCCGACTCGCCATCGCGATGGCGTTGGAGGACGAAGGCTACGAGATCGAAGAGGCCGAGGACGGTCGCAGTGGCCTGGCCGCCTTCGATCGTGAGGAGCCCGACCTCGTGCTGCTCGACCTTCGCCTCCCCGACATCCAGGGCTTCGACGTCTGCCGGACGATGCGATCGAAGAGCATCGTGCCCATCATCATCGTCACCGCGCAGACCGACACGTACGACCTCGTGGCCGGGCTGGAAGCCGGAGCCGACGACTACGTCACGAAACCGGTGGTCACCAAGGAGCTGGCCGCCCGCATGCGCGCCCTGCTGCGGCGGGTCCAGCTCCAGGAGGTCTCCGCGCCGCGGCCGACGCAGTTCGGCGAGCTGGAGCTGCGCCGCGAGCAGGGCGTCGTCCTGAAGCGGGGCGAGGAGGTGCCGCTCACCAAGACCGAGTTCCTGCTGCTGTGCGAGTTCGCCGACCTCGTCGGTCTGGTCCTGTCCCGGGATCAGCTCCTCGAGCGGGTGTGGGGCTACGACTACCTGGGTGACAGCCGCCTCGTCGATGCCCACATCCGTCGGCTCCGCGTGAAGATCGAGGACGCGCCCGACGACCCGAAGCACATCGTGACGGTGCGCGGCATCGGCTACCGCCTCCAGACCGCGTAGCGGCGCACCCGCTCCTTCCGCGGTCACCCATCCCAGCGCGTCTGCCACCGGCTGCATCCCCTCCCAAGCGCATCTGCGGGCGAATACCTACATCAGATGTGGGCGCTCGCCCGCGGTTGGTCGGGGAGGCGGGTCTTGGGCGGCGAACGTGGGGCGGCGGTCCGGCTCGGCGGTCACGCTCAGTCGGCGGTGATCGATCGCAGGAAGGACTCGGCCTCGGCGCGGTGACGCGTGCGGCGCATCGGGGGCAGAGCCCGCACGATGTCCCACCGGTAGCCGGCCTTGGCGAGGCGGGGGTCGAGCACCGCCACCACGCCCCGATCGGTCGTGTTGCGGATCAGCCGTCCAGCGGCCTGCGCGAGCAAGGTGGCCGCACGCGGCAGATCGATGAGGTGGAAGGCCGACGACGCGCCGACCGCCTCCCGGCGGGCTTCGAGGAGCGGGTCGTCCGGGCGGGGGAACGGGATGCGGTCGAGGGTGACGAGGCTGAGCGCGGGGCCGGGCACGTCGATGCCTTGGAACAGCCCGGCCGTCGCGAAGAGGCAGCTGGTCTCCTCGCGCGAGAACGACGCGAGCAGCTCGGGCTTCGGGAGATCGGCCTGGGTGAGGAGCGTGAACTTCAGCTGCGGGCGCAGGGCGTCGGCCGCCGCGTGCATCGCGCGCCAGCTCGTGAACAGCGCGAGCGTGCGCCCACCGGCGGCCTCGATGAGTGCCTTCAGCTCGTCGTGGCTGGCGGCGGCGAACCCGGGGTGGCGGGGGTCGGGCAGGTGGGCCGCGCAGTAGAGGAGGGCTTGGGTCTCGTAGTCGAACGGGCTCCCGACATCGAGGAGGTCCGTTCCATCGGCCGGGAGGCCGACGCGCTCGGGGAGGTGCAGCGGGATCGTGGCGCTGGTCAGGATGGCGGTGCGGCGGGCCCAGACCTCGGCGAGGACGCGACTGACCTCGATGGGAGCCACCTCGAGGCGGGGGAACGCCTCGGTGCCGGCGACGAACGCCACGTGGCCCGTCGGCACCACGAGCGCGGCGTCCAGGTCGTTGGTCAGGGTGGTGGCCGCCTTCTGGGCGCGGACCTTTCGCTGGTTGGCCTCGCCGACCTCGGTCTCGATGGCTCGTAGCGCACCCTGCACCTCGTCGACTTCGGCGCGGGCGGCGATGAGCGCGTCGGCCAGCGGGGGAGGGAGCGGCTGCGCCAGGCGTTTGCCCAAAGACGGGGCGAGCAGGCTGGTGAGCGCGTCGCCGGCGCGCTCCAACCCGACCGCCTGGTCGGCCGTCAAGATGGCCCGGACGTTGCGCCCGAGCGCGACGAACCGCCCCGCACCGATGGAGAGCCCGGCCGTCGCCGAGATGATGTCCTCCAGCTGGTGGGCCTCGTCGATCACGACGACGTCGTGCTCGGGCAGGATCGCTTCACCGCTCGCCAGGTGCAGCCCGTAGAGGTGGGTGTTCACGACCACGAGGTCGGCCACCTGCGCGGCGCGCCGGGCCGACTCCGCGAAGCACGGCTCGCCGAGCGGGCATCGGGCCGCGCCAGGGCACTCCTCGCTGCTGACGCTCACCGTCTGCCACGCCTTCGGGCTGACCGCCCAGGTGAGCTCGGCTTGGTCGCCGGTCGGAGAGGTGGCGGCCCAGGTGGCCAACCGCTCCACCTCGCGACGCAAGCCGGGGCCGAGGTCGTCGAGCTCGAGCGCGGCCTGGTCGTCGCCCGCCCCTGTGGCCTCCCGCAGGCGCTGCAGGCAGACGTAGTTGGACCGGCCCTTCAGGACGGCCCAGTCGACGTCGGCCCCGAGGTGCTCCGCGAGGAACGGGAGGTCCTTCGTGGCCAGCTGGTCCTGCAGGGCCTTCGTGGCCGTCGCCACCACGACGCGCTGGCCGGCGAGCAGGGTGGGCACGAGGTAGGCGAGGCTCTTGCCCGTCCCGGTGCCGGCCTGCACCACGAGGTGACGGCCTCCGTCGATGCTCGCCCCGACCGCCTGGGCCATGCGCTGTTGCCCCGGGCGCGCCTCGCCGCCGCCGGGGAGCCGGCCCACCACCTGGGCCAGGGCATCGTCGACGTCACCAGCCCCAGACATGGCTCGACGGTACCGGTCGAGGTCCATCCGCGGCAGTAGGTTCGAGGGAGTGAGCCTGCTCGACGGCGTGGACCCGAAGCGCATCCCCGCCCACGTGGGCTGTGTGATGGACGGCAACGGTCGTTGGGCCCAGCAGCGCGGGCTGAGGCGCACCGATGGCCATGCCGCTGGTGAGGAGGCGCTGTTCGACGCCGTCGAGGGCGCGCTCGATCTGGGTATCTCCTGGCTCACGGTCTATGCGTTCTCGACCGAGAACTGGCGCCGTCCCGTCGACGAGGTGCGCTACCTCATGCGCTTCAACGAGTCGATCCTGGAACGCCGTCGAGACGAGCTGAACGACAAGGGTGTGCGGATCCGCTTCATCGGCCGGCGGGATTGGCGCGTGCCGAAGCGGCTGATGCGCCGCCAGGACGAGTCCATCGAGCTCACCCGCGCCAACCGTCGCCTGACGCTCACCATCGCGTTCAACTATGGCGGCCGGGCCGAGAGCGTCGATGCCGTCAGGGCGCTCGTGGAGGCAGGCACCGCGGCCGACAAGATCGACGAGAAGGCGATCCGCCAACACCTGTACGACCCGGAGATGCCGGACCCGGACCTTGTCATCCGCACCTCGGGCGAGTACCGCATCTCCAACTTCTTGTTGTGGGAGCTGGCCTACAGCGAGCTGATCTTCACCGAGGTGCTCTGGCCAGATTTCCGCCGCCAGCACCTCGCCGACGCCGTGCGGGAGTTCCAGCGTCGAGATCGCCGCTTCGGAGGCATCGACACATGAGGCTCGCATGGCAGGCGCACCCGTGAGCCTCTACCGGGACAAGGGCATCGTCCTACGGACGTACAAGCTGGGTGAGGCCGATCGCATCGTGGTGCTCATCACGGCCGAGCACGGCAAGGTCCGTGCCGTCGCGAAGGGGGTGCGCAAGACCAAGAGCCGCTTCGGCGGCCGCCTCGAGCCCTTGTCGCACGTCAGCCTGCTGCTCTACCAGGGTCGAGAGCTCGACATCGTCAGCCAGGCCGAGAGCATCGACCACTTCAAGGCGCTGCACGACGATCTCGGCCGGCTCACCCGGGGGATCGCGTTGCTGGAGGCCATCGACCAGGTGGCGCAGGAGCGGGAGCCGAGCCCGCGGCTCTACCAGATGCTGCTGGGAGGGCTGCGGGCGCTCGCCACGGACGACAGCCCCCTTCTCGTCGGGGCGTTCTTCTGGAAGCTGCTCGGCGCGGAAGGGGTCCAGCCCGAGCTCGATGCGTGCGTGAGCTGTGGCGCGCCCGAGCCACTCGTCGCCTTCGACCTCGACCAGGGGGGCGTCCTGTGTCGCACCTGCCGTCGCGGCGCTCCGCTCAGCTCCGCGGCCCTCGCCCTGTTGCGCCGGGTGTTCGGCGGCGATCTCGCTGCCGTGCTCCGCGAGCCGGCATCGAGCGTCACCCACGAGGTGGACACCCTCGCCGTGGCGGCCATGGAGCACCACATCGAACGGCGTCTGCGTACGGTCGGCGTGCTCGGACAGGTCTGAGACGCATGAGCGTCGACGATCTCCTCGTGGCCGCGCGGGCCCGCTACACCCGCTTGTCTGCGTCCGAAGCCTGGGCCGCGCTCGGTGCCGGCGCATTGTTCGTCGACGTCCGACCGATCCACCAGCGCGAGCGCGACGGTGAGGTTCCTGGTGCAGTGGTGGTCGGTCGCAACGTCCTTGAGTGGCGCCTCGACCCGGCTGGCGATTGGCGGATGCCCGAGGCCGCCGGGGTCGACCAACGGGTGATCCTGCTGTGCAACGAGGGCTGCTCCACCCAGCTCGCTGCGGTCAGCCTGCTCGACCTCGGCTTGGTCGCGGTGACGGACGTGATCGGTGGCTTCCAGGCCTGGCTGGAGGCCGGGCTACCCACGGTGCCAGCCGGCAGCGGCACCGATCGCACGGCGCCAGAGTCGGTCACCGGTGCCGGAGCTACGCCCGTCGCCAGGTACCCCCACGGCGCACCCGGAGGCTGATGCTGTCCCGTCAGTCCTCGAGGAGCTGGAGCCCTCCGCAACGGAGCTCGAGGTAGGTCAGGTAGCGGTCGCGCTCGGCCTCGGCATCGAGCACCCCGGTCGCACGAGCGATCTCCACCAACCGATCACCGACAAATGCCAACGTCACGTCGGAGGTGGTGAAGTGGCGACCGTCGGTGCTGGCGGCCTCCTTCACCACGATGTCGGGTGTGCGGCACTCGAGACCCTGGGCCAGGGTGTCCGTGGCGCCCACCGGAAATGCGGCGGTGGCACCCTCCATGCGTTGCGTCGGGATGAGCTCGCAGGTGCCGAAGCGCACGAGGCTCACCGTGGCCCCGGTCGGGGCCGACGCCGACGAGATCAGGACGTCGTCGCCAGCCACGCCGTCCACCTGGGTGCCACCGAGCACGGCTACGGCGACGGCAGTGGCGGGGGCGATCGTGACGTCGGCTCCACCACCGGAGGCCAACGCGGCGCGGAGGTGCCACGGGCCGGCCGCGCTGCGGTAGGTGGTGAGCTGATCGGTGGTCCCATCGCCGTCGACGTCGGCCACGTCGTCGACGACCTCGAGCGGGCTCGGCACGGCCGCGAGCGCAGGGCAGGCGCCGGCCTGCACGGTCGGGAGGAACGACGGCGGGCCGGTTGGCGCCAGGGTGGCTGGCACGGTGGGGGTCGAGGCGCGGGGGGCGAGCAGGTCGGTCGTCGCCGGCACCGCAGCGTCGGTGGTCGAGCATGCAGCAGCGGCGAGGCCCACGCTCAGGGCGAGCACAGCGGTGGCGGCGGCGCGAGAAGGCATGGGCGACCGTCGATCGTACGACTGCGGCGCGGCCGGGAACCGGCATGCCGCGAGCGGTCCCCGGCCTCTACCCTGGCGAGCCATGCCCGCCACCGAGCTCGACCAGGTCGTGAACCTCTGCAAGCGGCGGGGCTTCGTGTTCCCATCGGCCGAGATCTATGGGGGCTTTCGGTCCACCTACGACTACGGGCCCCTCGGTGTGCTGCTCCTGCGCAACGTCAAGGACGCCTGGTGGCGGTCCATGGTGCAGCTCCGCGACGACGTGGTGGGGCTGGACGCCGCGGTCCTGTCGCCGCCCCAGGTGTGGGAGGCGAGCGGCCACCTGGCCAACTTCACCGACCCTCTCGTCGACTGCAAGGTGTGTCGCAACCGATTCCGCCTCGACAAGCTCGACGACCCGCGGGTCTGCCCGTCGTGCGGTTCGAAGGACAGCTTCACCGAGGCCCGACAGTTCAACCTGATGTTCAAGACGCACGCCGGGCCGGTCGAGGAAGCGGCTGCCGTGGCCTACCTGCGGCCCGAGACGGCGCAGGGCATGTTCGTGAACTTCGCCAACGTCCTGCAGACGACTCGCAAGAAGCCACCGTTCGGCATCGCCCAGGTGGGCAAGAGCTTCCGCAACGAGATCACCCCGCAGAACTGGATCTTCCG
Source organism: uncultured Acidimicrobiales bacterium (assembly GCA_964616935.1). Lineage (GTDB taxonomy): Bacteria > Actinomycetota > Acidimicrobiia > Acidimicrobiales > Ilumatobacteraceae > CAZTVJ01. Next base: position 13,102 of record CAZTVJ010000443.1, read on the forward strand.
CACGCGAGAGTTCGAGCAGATGGAGCTGGAGTTCTTCGTTCCGCCCGACGACGGGGAGCGCTGGTACGAGTACTGGCGGGCGGAGCGCCTGCGCTGGTACCTGGAGCTCGGCATCCCCGAATCCATGCTGCGGCTGCGGGCGCACGACGCCGACGAGCTGTCCCACTACTCGTCGGGCACGTCCGACGTCGAGTTCGCGTTCCCGTGGGGATGGGACGAGCTGGAGGGCATCGCCAACCGGACCGACTATGACCTCATGCAGCACTCGACGTTCTCGGGGGAGCGGCTCGACTACTTCGACCAGGCGACGGGGGAGCGGTACACGCCCCACGTCATCGAGCCGGCGGCCGGCGCCACTCGCACGATGGCCGCGTTCTTGCTGGCGGCCTACGACGAGGACGAGGTGGGCGGTGAGGCTCGCACGTTGCTGCGCCTCCACCCGCGGCTCGCGCCGTACAAGGTGGCGGTGCTGCCGCTGTCGAAGAAGGACACGCTGACGCCCACGGCCAAAGAGGTGTTCGGCCTCCTGGCCGAGCATTGGATGTGTGACTACGACGACACCCAGTCGATCGGGCGCCGCTACCGCCGCCAGGACGAGGTGGGCACGCCGCTCGCCGTCACGGTCGACTTCGACACGCTGGACGATCGTGCGGTGACGATCCGCGACCGGGACACCACCCACCAGGTTCGGGTGCCGATCACGGGGCTCGTGGATGCCGTGCGCGACCGCCTTGGGTTCTGATCGGTTCTGGTTGGGAGTCGCGGCGCGGTCGCGACGTCAGCCGGCGTCGTTCTGTGGGGTGCTGATCGGCCGGATCGACGCGCCCAGTCCGAGCTCATCGAGCATCGTCGACCAGTCGATGTACCGATAGAAGAGCTCCTTTTCGACGTCGTACACGGTGACGCCGCGCAGGAAGACCCTCGTGCCCTGCCGCAGGCCCATGAACAGGCCCTCGTCGTTGAGGCCCTCAAGCTCCCACGGCACGGCCACGATCAAGCCATCACCGGCCGTGAGCTCGGTGGCACCGTGGCCGGCGAACGTCTCGGGCGACCGGAGGGTCACCTCCGTCAAGCTCTCGCGGAACATCTCCTCCAGGTCTTCCCTCACCTCATCGAAGGGCGTTGCCATGGTGGGCTCCTGTCATGGTGGAGGTGGTGGCCATGGCCGTGGCGGTGTGCGGACCCCGCCATCGGTCTCGGCGATCTGCACGGTGACCACCTTGGCCGGGTCTTGCGCGTACCAGGCACGGCCAAGCTGCACGACGGCTTGGCCCTTCGCCGTTCCCTGCGCCTGTGGGCTGCGCCAGAGATGACGTTCGTGGGTGGTGACCCAGACGCCCTGCTGTCCGACCGCCTGGTTGGGCTCGAGTGCGTAGTTCTCCGGGTAAGTCGGTGCCGGTAGGACGACGGGTGACGGCTGGACCTGTGTTTCCGCCCAGTGGACGTCCCCTTCGGCCATCACCGCCACCAGCAGGCCGAGCTCGGTGTCGCGTCCGACGAACGGCACGGCACTGGGCGACCACGCCGCCTTCACGACCATTCGACCGGGCCTGGCCATCGGGACCTCCCCGCCGCGGAGCGTACGTCGGCCCGACCCACTCCTTCCGGGCCGTTTCCCCCGCTTCCGCCCACAGGACCGGGGACTGGCCCGAACTAGGATCTTCCTCTGTGCCCTACGTCTACGCCTTCGATCACAAGCACCGCCGCCCCCCCAAGGACCTGAAGGACCTGCTGGGCGGCAAGGGAGCCAACCTCGCCGAGATGACGAGCGTGCTCGCGCTCCCCGTGCCGCCCGGCTTCACCCTCACGACGGATGCGTGCCGGGCCTACATGCAGGGCGGGTGGCCGGCCGGGCTCGACGAGGAGATCGCGAAGCAGGTCTTCCGGCTCGAGAAGAAGATGGGCCGCAAGCTGGGCGACCCGTTCGATCCGCTGCTGGTCAGCGTCCGCTCGGGCGCCAAGTTCTCCATGCCCGGGATGATGGACACGGTCCTGAACCTCGGGCTGAACGACGAGAGCGTCAAGGGCTTGGCCCACGTCACCGCCGACGAGCGCTTCGCCTACGACTCCTACCGGCGCTTCATCTCGATGTACGGCCGCATCGTCCTCGGCATCGAGGCGCATGTCTTCGAAGAGCCGTTCGACAAGGCCAAGGCCAAGGCGGGCGTCGCCCACGACTACGGGATCCCCGCTGGTGCCCTGCGCAGCCTGTGCATCGAGTACCAGGGCATCGTGAAGGCCGAGACGGGCCAGCCCTTCCCGCAGAAGCCGCGTGAGCAGCTGAAGGGCGCCATCGAGGCGGTGTTCCGCAGTTGGAATGGCGCGCGCGCCGTCGCCTACCGCGTCCGGGAGCGCATCAGCCACGAGCTGGGCACGGCCGTGAACGTCCAGGCGATGGTGTTCGGCAACCGCGACGACAATTCCGGCACAGGTGTGGGGTTCACGCGCAACGCGGCGACGGGCGAGGACGTGCCCTACGGCGACTTCCTGGTGAACGCGCAAGGTGAGGACGTCGTGGCCGGCATCCGCAACACCGAGGACCTCGACCACATGAAGGCGCACTTCCCGGTCATCCACGCGGAGCTGCTCGGCATCTTCCATCGCCTGGAGGTGCACTACCGGGACATGCTCGACACCGAGTTCACCATCGAGCAGGGCAAGCTCTGGATGTTGCAGACCCGGGTGGGCAAGCGCACCGGCGCCGCGGCGCTGAAGATGGCCGTCGACATGACAACGGATCGCCACATCCGGCTTTCGCGCGAGGAAGCGGTCCAGCGGGTGGCGGCCGAGCACCTCGACCAGGTGCTGCACCCCCAGTTCGAGGGCCGGGACATGAAGGTCATCGCGAAGGGGTTGGCCGCCTCGCCCGGCGCCGCTGTGGGCAAGGTGTACTTCACCGCTGATGACGCCGCTGATGCGGCCGACCGCGGTGAGCAGGTCATCCTCGTGCGCAGCGAGACCAGCCCGGAGGACGTGCACGGGATGATGGTGTCCGAGGGCATCCTCACGGCGCGCGGTGGCCTGGTCAGCCACGCGGCTGTCGTCGCCCGGGGCTGGGGCACCCCAGCGGTGGTGGGCGCGGAGGCCATCAAGATCGAGGGCAAGCGCTTCACCGTGGGCGATGTCATCGTGCACGAGGGCGACGTCATCTCCCTCGACGGCACGACCGGCGAGGTGGTGCTCGGCAAGGTCACGCTGGTCGATGCCAAGCCTCCCGCCGAGTTCGACATCCTGCTGGGCTGGGCCGACCGCATCCGCAAGGGCAAGCTGGCCGTGCGAGCCAACGCCGATACCGGCGCGGATGCGACGAACGCCCGCCAGTTCGGGGCCGAGGGCATCGGCCTCTGCCGAACGGAGCACATGTTCCTGGCCGAAGATCGTCTGCCGGTCGTGCGCCGCATGATCCTGGCCGACACACGGGCCGAGGAGGCTGCTGCGCTGGAAGAGCTCCGCGTCGTCCAGAAGGCCGACTTCAAGGAGATCCTCGAGGCCATGGACGGCCTGCCCGTCACGGTGCGCCTCCTCGATCCGCCGCTCCACGAGTTCCTGCCGAAGCTGGACGAGCTCGAGATCAAGAAGGCCACGACGGGGCTCACCGCAGAGGAGCACAAGCTGTTGCTTGCCGCGCGGAGCTGGCACGAGTTCAACCCCATGCTGGGCACTCGCGGTGTGCGCCTTGGCGTCGTGAAGCCCGGCCTCTACCAGATGCAGGTTCGGGCATTGATGGAGGCGGCAGCCGAGCTCGTCGCGGCCGGCAAGAAGCCCATCGTCGAGATCATGATCCCCCTCACCGTCAGCCGCGAGGAGCTGGCCGCGGCTCGTAGCTGGGTGGAGAGCGCCATCGCCGAGGCCACCAAGGGCATCAAGAAGAAGCCGAAGGTGCTCGTGGGCACGATGATCGAGACGCCGCGGGCCGCCCTGCGGGCCGACGAGATCGCCGAGGAGGCGGACTTCTTCAGCTTCGGTACGAACGACCTCACGCAGATGACGTTCGGCTTCAGCCGTGACGACGTCGAGAGCCGCATAATGCCCGCCTACCTCGAGCAGGGTCTGCTGAAGCGGAATCCGTTCGAGACGATCGACCAGGCCGGCGTGGGCGAGCTCGTCCGGGACGGCGCGGAGCGTGGTCGCAAGACCAAGGCCGGGCTCAAGCTGGGCGTGTGCGGTGAGCACGGCGGCGACCCCGAGTCCATCGAGTTCTTCTATGGCGTGGGGCTCGACTACGTGAGCTGCTCGCCCTTCCGCGTGCCGATCGCACGGCTGGCCGCCGCGCAGGCCGTGATCGGCAAGGGTGGAGATACCCGCTGAGCGGGATCACATGGTCATGCACGCCGTTCTTGCCGCTTCCGAGAGCTCCAACAGCAACTTTGCGTCCATCGACGTCAGCCCGGCCATGTGGGTGGCGCTCTTCGTCGTCATCATCGTGCTGCTGCTCGTCGACCTCCTCGTGTTCCACCGCAAGGCTCACGCCGTCGGCACGAAGGAAGCCGCCATCGAGTCGAGCTTGTGGATCGGTGTTGGCCTGGCCTTCGGCTTGGTCGTCTGGAGCTTCTACGGGGGCCAGGCGGCCGGGGAGTACTACACGGCCTACCTCATCGAGAAGAGCCTCAGCATCGACAACGTGTTCGTGTGGGCACTCATCTTCAGCTACTTCGTGGTGCCGCAGAAGTACCAACACCGCGTGCTGTTCTGGGGCATCTTCGGCGCGCTGATCCTGCGCCTCGTGTTCATCTTCGCCGGCGTCGCCCTCATCAACCGCTTCGACTGGGTGCTCTACATCTTCGGTGCGTTCCTGATCTTCACCGGCATCCGGCTCGTGATGAAGAGCGACGAGGAGATCCACCCCGAGCACAACCCGGTGCTGCGAGTGGTGCGCAGGATCGTGCCGTCGACCCAGGAGTACGACGGCCAGCGCATGTTCACGCGACGCATCACGCCCGGGAAGCTGCTGGCCACGCCGCTGTTCGCCGTGCTGGTCCTCATCGAGGCAACGGATGTGGTGTTCGCCGTCGACTCGGTGCCGGCGGTGCTCGCCATCAGCCGCGAGCAGTTCATCGTGTTCGCTTCGAACGCCTTCGCCATCCTCGGTCTCCGGGCGCTCTACTTCCTGCTGGCGGACCTGCATGCCCGGTTCTCGTACCTGCAGGCGGGCCTGGCCGTGATCCTGGTCTACGTCGGTGTGAAGATGATCGTGGCCGAGTGGTACCACGTGCCGACCCCACTCTCGCTCGGCTTCATCGCACTGGTGCTCCTCGTGTCGGTGCTCGCATCGATCCGCAAGAACCGGGGCAACGACCAGATCGAGCTCGTGCACGACGAGCAACCCCCGAACCCGCAGGAGCGCTGAGCCAGACGGGGCATCGCGCCCTTGGTGCGGCCGGTCTGGCCGCACCATCGTGGCGATAGCCTCGCCAACGGTGGGGATCGTCGACGACGACATCGAGCGGGTTCGGTTGGCGCTGCCGATCGTCGACGTCATCCAGCAGTTCGTCGCCCTGCGGCGGGTGGGGCGCCGCTGGACCGGCCTGTGTCCGTTCCACGCCGAGAAGACCGCGAGCTTCTCGGTGAACGACGAGATCGGTCGGTACTACTGCTTCGGGTGCGGCGCCAAGGGCGACGTCTTCAGCTTCGTGCAGGGCGTCGAGCACCTCGACTTCGTCGGCTCGGTGGAGTGGTTGGCCGGTCAGGCCGGCCTCACGCTGCAGTACACGACCGGCGGTGAGGGCCGCGACCGCCAACGGCGCAAGCGGTTGATCGAGGCGATGGCCGCGGCAGTCGCCTGGTACCACGAACGGCTCTTGTCCGCCCCCGACGCACGGGTGGCGCGTGACTACCTGCGCAGCCGAGGGATCGGTGGCGACGTGGCTCGGCGCTTCCAGCTCGGCTGGGCACCCGACGACTGGGACACCCTTGTGCGCGAGGCGGGCATCGCACCAGACGCGCTGCGCGATGTCGGGCTTGCTTTCTCGAACCGGCGCGACCGGTTGCAGGACTCCTTCCGTGGCCGGGTGCTGTTCCCCATCTTCAACGAGGCGGGTGAGCCGGTCGCCTTCGGCGGGCGGGTCCTGCCCGGAAGCAGCGACCCGGCCAAGTACAAGAACTCGCCCGAGACGCCGATCTACACGAAGTCGAAGACGCTCTATGGGCTCAGCTGGGCGAAGGCCGACATCGTGCAAGCCGGCCAGGTGGTGGTGTGCGAGGGCTACACCGACGTCATCGGCTTCCACCGTGCCGGTATCGGTCGAGCCGTGGCCACGTGCGGCACGGCGCTCACCGAGGACCATGTCCGGCTGCTCAAGCGCTTCGCCAACCACGTCGTGCTGGCCTTCGATGCCGACGCCGCGGGGCTCGCCGCCGCGGAGCGGTTCTACGAGTGGGAGCGGTCGTACGACCTCTCCGTCAGCGTCGCCCGGCTGCCTCCAGGGGTCGACCCGGGCCAGCTGGCGGGGGACGACCAGGCGGCGCTCGCGGCCACCGTCGACCGGGCGTTGCCGTTCCTCGGCTTTCGCGTCGAGCGGGTGCTGGCCGGCGCCAGTCTGACGAGCAACGAGGCCCGAGCGGCGACGGCCGAAGCCGCCATGGCCGTCGTGAACGAGCACCCGAACGAGCTCGTGCGCCGCCAGTACGCCGGCGAGGTGGCGGTGCGATGCGGCCTTGCGCCGGACGACCTGCTGCGCCTGGCGGCGCAGCGGACGCGCCGGCCTCGGGTCACGATTGCTGCACCCCCGTCACGCCGCGAGGTGACCGCCGAGACCACCGTGCTGGTCCTCGCCATCGACGACTGGGCCGGTGTGCGCCCTTGGCTGCACGAGGTGCTGTTCGACGATGCGGGCAACCGTGCCGGGTTCCGCGCGCTCGATGACGCCGGGGGCGACCTGACCGTGGCCCTCGAACACGCCGAACCGCTGGCGGCGGAGCTGCTCCAACGGCTCGTCGTGGAGGAGCCGGCCGACGACCCACCACAGGAGGTGTTCCATCTCATTCGCGTCGCGACGATGCGGGAGGTGCGGCTGCTCCAAGTGGCCGGAGACGCTGGGACCATGCGGGAGATCCGCCTACTGGAGCAGCAGCTCGACGACCCGGAAGCCGGGCCGAAGGCGGCGGCGCAGTTGCTAGGGTGGCTTGAGACCCGAGTGGGGGAACGCGTGTGAGCCAAGCGTCACCGAACCCGCCGCCGTGGGACATCGTGCCTGCGGATGCCCTGGAAGGGCTGCTCGCCGCGGGTCGGGCCACGGGTGAGGTGCACGCCGACGAGGTCGTGCACGCGCTGAAGGACGTCGAGCTGACGCACGAGGTGCTCGACGAGGTTCAGGGCGCCTTTGCTCGGGAGGGCATCAGCGTCGTCGAGGTCATCGTCGACCTCGTCGACGAGCACTCGAACGGTGATGCGCCGGTGCTCGTGACCGTCGACGATCACGCCAACGGCACCCCGGTGGCCGTTGTGGCGCCCGACGCGGTGAACCCCAGGCGGCGGGCCCGCACATCACGTCCGCCCAGCACCGATCGCACCGACGCCAGCGGCGGCACGTCAGACACCGTGCGCATGTACCTGAAGGAGATCGGGCGGGTGAACCTCCTCACCGCCGAGGGTGAGCGGCAGCTCGCCAAGCGGATCGAGGACGGCGTGAAGGCCGCCGAGTGCATGCGGCGGGAGCCCGGGCTGGCCGATGTCGAGCGGCGCCGGCTGCAGCGGGTGCGCAACGACGGTGACGTCGCCCGGGCGCAGCTGATCCAGGCCAACCTTCGCCTCGTCGTGTCCATCGCCAAGCGCTACGTGGGTCGCGGCATGCTCTTCCTCGACCTCATCCAGGAGGGCAATCTCGGCCTGATGCGGGCCGTCGAGAAGTTCGACTACACCAAGGGCTTCAAGTTCTCCACCTACGCGACGTGGTGGATCCGCCAGGCCATCACGCGGGCCATCGCCGACCAGGCTCGCACCATCCGCATCCCCGTCCACATGGTGGAGAGCATGAACCGGGTGATGCGCATACAGCGACAGATGACCCAGGAGCTCGAGCGCGAACCCACGACCGAGGAGGTCGCGGAGAAGACCGGGCTCAGTGCTGAGCGCGTGCGGGAGATCCAACGCATCGCGCTCGACCCACTCTCGCTCGACTCACCCGTCGGCGAGGAGGACGACTCCAACCTGGCCGACTTCATCAAGGACTCCGACGCCGATGCCCCGGCCGAGGTGGCCACCAAGCGGATGCTGGCCGAGGCGGTCGAACAAGCACTCGACGAGCTGTCGGAGCGGGAGAAGGAGGTCGTCCGCCTGCGCTTCGGTCTGGTCGACGGCCAGGCCCGCACGCTCGAGGAGGTCGGGCGGGAGTTCGGCGTGACTCGCGAGCGCATCCGACAGATCGAGGCCAAGACGCTGGCCAAGCTGCGCCACCCGCAGCGCAGCCAGAAGCTCAAGGAGTTCCTCGACAGCGAGTAGAGGGCCGACTCTGTGACACCCCTCGGCCATGCTGGCCACGATGGGGTACCGCGGTTACGTCGAACAACGAGAGGTGGCTCGCGCCAGGCGGGCAGAAGCGGCCACGCTGGCCGAGATCGCGACCGAGCTGGGAGTCGCGAAGAGCACGGTGTCGGTCTGGGTGCGCGACGTCCCGTTCACCCCGCGTGCCCGCCGGGGTCGATCGGCACCGGCCACGCCGCATCCCTTCCACCTGGCCCGCCTGGCCGAGATCGAGCACTACCGAGCCGAGGGCCTCGCTCGCATCGGCCAGCTGTCAAACCGTGACCTCCGCGTGGCCGGAACGGCCCTCTACGCAGCTGAGGGAACCAAACGGGACGGCAGCGTCGCATTCGCCAACACTGATCCGCACATGATTCACCTCTTCCTCACATGGTTGCGGACCTTCTTCTCGGTCGACGAGGCCCGGCTCCGGCTGCGTCTCTACCTGCACGAGGGCCTTGATCTCGACGCTGCCAACCGATTCTGGTCCGACCTGACAGGCATCCCCAGCGCCCAGTTCCGCGCGCCGTATCGGGCGGCCGACAACCCCACGAGACGCCATGCCAAGCACCCCGTCGGGTGTCCGTCGGTGCTTTACGGTTGCTCGGCGACCCACCGAGCGATCATGGGGCTCGTCGCGGCGCTGCTATTGTCCCCGAGCCACCTTCCGGGGTAGCTCAATCGGCAGAGCAGGGGCCTGTTAAGCCCAAGGTCGAGGGTTCGAGCCCCTCCCCCGGAGCTTGTTCGATGCTGGTCGGGCCTTCAGGCCGGCTCCTGGCGGCGCCGGCTGAACACCAGGAACCCGACGCCGAGCAGCAGCAGCAAGCCACCGAGCTGGACCAAGGTACCGCTGTCGGCGCCCGTGTCCGGCAGATCACCGTTGGTGTAGTTGCCCGTGTCGGTGTCGGTGAGCCGAGGCCCGTCGGGATCGCCGTTCGGGTCGACGGGTTGGCCGGTGACCGTGGCGACGTTGTCGTAGGGCCCGACGACCGCGACCTGCGTCGCTGAGGTGCAGGTCATGTTCTCGCCCGGCACCAGGGTGGTCTTGGGGCAGGTGATGGTGCCCAGCTCGTCGTCGACGAGCACGATGTCGACCAGCGTCTGCTGACCGGTGTTGGTGACCAGGTAGGTGAACACCACCGGGTTCCCCACCGGGATCGTGAGACCCGGCGGGTTCGGGACATGGACGCCGTTGACGTACTTCACGAGCGAGATGCCGGGCGGTGGTGGCGTGGGCGGTCCCGTCCCCAGGACCTCGAGACCCACCTTTCGGGGTTCGGACGGGGCGAGGGCTTGGAGGTTGTCGGAGCGAATGGCGGTGTAGCCGAAGGAGTTCCAAGCGACCTGGCCGACGGGAGCGTTGGCCGGGGTGGCGACGTCCCAGTTGAGCCGGACGGCTCCTCCGGGTGGGAGCACGTAGGTGCCGTAGTCGACGCGGATGGCGCCGACCGAGCTGAGCGGGCTGGGTGGGGTGGTGGTCCAGTTGGGTGGTTCGCAGCCGGCGGCCGCGTGCAGCTCAGGGCGGCACGGGTTGTGGCTCGTGGAGTAGGACACGGTGGCTGGGGCGCCAGTGGTGACGCCGCCGCTGAACAGGGGTTGCCAGGCCGAGCCGCGGGCGGTGCCGGTGAGCACGCCGGTGTCGCCGGGGATGGGCATGGTGTCGATGACGACGAGGTTGGTGACGGCGATGTCGCTGATGTTGGCGATGATGGCCTGGTAGGCGGCGGAGCCGCCCTGGGTGGTCTGGCCGATGGTGCCGAACCCGACGAACGTGGCGTCACGGTCGCCTTTGACGAACTTGGTGCCCAGCAGCACGGTGGTGGAGGTGACGGTGACGTTTGCCGTCCGTTCGATGATCTGGGCCAGGTTCGACGCGGCGAGCGTGGTCACGTTGGTGACGAGCCCGGGTGGGGCGGTGTTGGCCACTCTCGTGTTGAGGGTGATGGTCCGGGTCGACCCACGGGTGAGGGTGAACCCGGGTGGCCAGGTCCAGGTGAGCAGCACTTGACCGGTGCCGCATCCGGCGGGGGTGCGGGCGAGCACCGGAACCGGGATTCCGGTGACGGACCCGTTGAGCGCGCTCGCTGGATTGTTGGGGTCGATGAGGTCGAGGTTGGGGGGTAGGCAGTCGGTGACCACCGGGTTGACGAGATCGGAGGCCGAGGTGGTGTCGACGCCCACACCGATCTCCCAGGACACGTCGCCACTGGGCGGTACGACGGCGGCGGACGTGCGGGTCTTGCTGAACTGCACCGACAAGGGGACGACCGTCTGGTCGGTGCATGAGGAGCGCGGGATGGCAGCGACGCCGCCGGAGGTGCCGGTGACGGTGATGCAGTTGCGAATGGTGGCCCCGGCCGCCACCGGTACACCGTCGCGGCCGATGCCGTTGGCTGGGATGCCGGCACGCAGCAGGGCGGTGCCGAGGAAGTTGGCCGGGACGGTGCCGTAGGCGAGTTGGATCTCGTCGGCGGCGGCCGGGATGGTTGTCCCCCAACCCCCACCGGCGGGTGAGGTGGCGATGGCCTGGAAGGCGCCGCCCCCGAGGGGCCGCCACGAGACCTGAGGGGCGGTGCCGGCGCCGGTCAGGTTGGGAGCGCCGTCTTGCACCATGGACAGCTCGACCGGGAGGTTCTCGAGGATGGTGAATGCGTCGATCGGGCCGGCGTTGGGGTTGGCGCCGGTGATCGTGTACGTGTCGGCCTGGCCCGGGCCGAGCGCGCCCAGGCCGGAGCGCTTCGACGCGCTGGTGATGTTGCCGGCGTCGCGCAAGGTGATCGGGAACGTGGCCCGGCCGAGGGACTGGTCGGGTTCACCAACCGGCGTGCCAAGGGCTTCGACGGTGTTCACGGGCTGGTCGCCGGCGGAGAAGGTGGTCGACGGGAAGATCACCGTGACGTCACGGGAGTAGGTGACCGCGGAGTTGGGGTTGGGTACGAGCGTGCCCAGCGACCAGGTGACGGCGTTGGTGCCGGGGTCGTAGGTGCCGCCCTGGGTCGCCGACACGAACTGGGCCCCGGGGGGCAAGGTGTCCACGAAACGGGCGTTGGTCACGTTCTGGGTGCCACCGGCGGCCAAGGTGATGGACACCCGGTAGGTGAAGGGTGTGTCGAGCTGGGCCGCGCCGGTCACCCGGCCCTTGGTGACCGTCCATTGGGATGCGGCCCGGGCGGTCACGCTCACCTGGTTCGACGCCACAGGGGCGGCGTTGGTGGCGTCGATGGTGGCCTGGTTGGTGGCCACCGTGCCCGGTGCGGTACCCGGTGGGAAACGTACCGTGACGGCGATCTGGGCGGTGGTGCCCGCGTCCAGTGGGCTGAAGAGGGTGAACACCGCGGTGCCCGTGGCCGGGTTGTAGGCAACGTCGGCGAAGTTGCCGCTGAACTGCACGTCCGCTGCAGCCCTCGACACCTCGGGCGGCAACGTGTCGGTGACCGTCGCCCCCTCGCAGGCCACCGTGAGCGACGAACACGACCAGCTGAGGAAGAAGATGAAGTCCTCGTTGGGTGCAGCCGTCGGCTGCGACACCGACTTCGTGATCGCCACCCTCACCGCCGGCGTCTGCGCCGCAGCCGGTCCCATTGTGACGATCGCCGAACCAGCGATGATGGCAAAGGCGGCGATGCCGCCTGCCATCCGACTCAGGCGCCGCCCGGCCTTGTCCGTGCCCATGTCACCACCAGCCCTCTCATCCGATTGGAACTGTTTCGCAGTCTGGCACGGTGCTCGCCGCATGTGGGGGAGGTTGGCTGGTCAGCAGGGTGACGGCCAGGGTCGTTCGGCCTACGATGCCTCGGCCGGTTGCCCCCGAAGGCAGGCCCGGTGACCGGGCCAGTAGCTCAGTGGTCAGAGCAGGGGACTCATAATCCCTCGGTCGTAGGTTCGATCCCTACCTG
>CAZTVJ010000444.1:0-2360 GCA_964616935.1 uncultured Acidimicrobiales bacterium
GGCGGCACGACGGGGATGCCGAAGGGCGTCATGTACGCCATCGGCGCCATGACCCATGCCTTCGTCACGCAGGGGTACCCGCTCCTGGGCATCGCGCCACCGACCGACGTCAGCGAGATCGGCGCCCTCGTGCGGTCCGCCCACGAGGCGGGCAATGCGCTCGTGTCGATCCCCGCGTGCCCGCTCATGCACGGCACGGGGATGTGGATCGGCTCGATGATCCCGTCGCTCGCCGGCGGCACGGTCGTCACCCTGCAGCACCGCTCGCTCGACGCCCACGAGCTGCTCTCGGTCGTCGAGCGCGAGCAGGTCACCACCGTCGTGATCGTGGGCGACGCCTTCGCCAAGCCCATCAACCGCGCCATCGACGAGGCCGTCGACAAGGGCCAGCCCTACGACACGTCCAGCATCAAGATGGTCATCTCCTCCGGCGTCATGTGGACGTCGGAGGTGAAGGAGGCGATGCTCGACCGCATCCCCCAGGCCGTGCTGCTCGACGCCATCGGCTCCACCGAAGGTTCGATGGGGATGAACATGACGATGCGAGGCGTCCCCAGCCAGACCGCCAAGTTCAGCCAGAACCCCACCACCAAGGTGTTCACCGAGGACGGTCGGGAGGTGCGACCGGGCTCGGGCGAGGCGGGCATGGTGGCGGCCGGCGGGATGGTGCCGCTCGGCTACTTCAAGGACGCCGAGAAGTCGGCTCGGACGTTCAAGGTGATCGACGGGGAGCGCTACTCGTTCCCGGGGGACTGGGCCATCGTGGAGGCCGACGGCTCGCTCACCCTGCTGGGACGAGGCTCGCAGTGCATCAACACCGGCGGCGAGAAGGTCTTCCCCGAAGAGGTGGAGGAGGCCGTGAAGCGCCACGACGCGGTGGAGGACTGCCTCGTGGTCGGGGTACCCGACGAGAAGTTCGGCGAGAAGGTCACCGCGGTGGTCTCGATCGTGGCGGGAACCGACGTCACCGCGCAGGATCTCGTCACCCACGTCAAGACCCAGCTGGCCCACTACAAGGCACCGAAGGACGTCGTGTTCGTGGCCAACGTGCCGAGAGCACCGAATGGCAAGGCCGACTACAAGGCGGCAACGGAGCTCGCGGTGGCCGAGGTCGGCGCCTGACCGTCGCCGTCAGGCAGTGGGCAGCAGGCGCTCGGCCAGGAACTCGACCACCTGCTCGACGCCCTCCTCCTGGAGGTGCTCGGTGAGCACCGAGTGGCCCTTGCCCTCGAACTCGACCGCCACGAAGCGATCGCCGAGCAGCTCCCGGAGCGTGTCGAAGCGGGATCCGACCGCGGGATCGTCCCGATACCGCAGGCCGAGGACGTCGCAACCGGCCTGTGCCCGTTCTCGCACGCGTTGGACGTCGGCGTCGGACAACCCCACATCGGCGGCCCGCTCCTTGCCAACCGGGAGTGGGAGTGATGGCTGGCTCAGCACGGGTGCCACCATCCGGTCGTCCACCATCATGGCCAACGCGAAGCCGCCGGTGAAGCACATGCCCACCGCACCGACACCCACCCCACCGCACGCCTCGTGCTCGTGGCGCGCCAGGGCCCGTAGCCACACCGTGATCGGGCTGGTGGTCGCCTTCGCGAAGGCGGCGAACTCCCGGGACACGCAGCCGGCGGCGAACGAGCGGGCCAGGTAGCCCGCGCTCGGCGCCTTGCCCGGCGTGCCGAACAACGACGGAAGCACCGCCGTCATGCCCGCCTCGCCGACGCGGCGGCCGAAGTCAGCCACGCGCGGGGTCAGCCCCGGCATCTCGTGGATCACGACGACGGCTGGGCCGCTCCCCTTGCGGTAGATGTCGCGCTCGGCGCCGTCGTAGGCGAACGACGACTTCGTGAAGTCGCCCAGGGTGTCGCTCACCGCACGCCTCCGAGTCGGCCGGACGCTTCGAGCGCGGACTCGGCCAGCTGCTCGACGCCGATCTTGAACTGGTCGATGTCGGCTGACTCGTCGGCCATGACGCCGTGGACGTAGCGGGCGTACACGCCTTCGCTGATCACGGCGAGCCTCCAGGACGAGAAGGCGATGTAGTAGTCGATCTTGCCGAGGTCGCGCCCCGTGGCCCTGGTGTAGCGCTCCAGCATCTCGGCCCGCGTCGGGAACCCTCCCGCCTGCGTCGGGTCGTTGCTGCGTCGAGCCACGGTGCCAGGATCGGTCCAATACACGCACAGGTAGCCGACATCGGCCAGTGGATCACCGAGGGTGCAGAGCTCCCAGTCGAGCACCGCGGCGATGCGGCCGCTGCCAGGCTCGACGAGGCAGTTCCCGAGCCGGTAATCGCCATGGACGATCGCCGTGCCCTGCTGGACCGGCACGCGCTCCTGCAGCCGGCGCTGGACCTCGTCGAT
>CAZTVJ010000445.1:0-4888 GCA_964616935.1 uncultured Acidimicrobiales bacterium
GGGGATGACCTTGCGCAGCTCGTGCAGCATCAGCTCGGCGTAGTGGCGAGCCTCGGGCAGCAGGTGCGACCGCATGCGCAGCAGCAACGCCTCGAAGGCCTGCCCCGTGCCGTAGATCCCGACGTTCGAGATGGATGCGGCCGGCAGCACCCCACGCACCGAGTCGAGCGCCTTGGCCCTCGTGGCCTGGCGGTACACGAAGTCCGAGTCGGTGGGCTCCTTGACCGTCGTGGCCCGGACGTGGTCGGTGACAGCTTCGACGAGGTGCGCATAGGTGTCGAACAGGCGGTCGAGATCGCCGACGTAGCGCGTGCCGAGCGACGAGCCCAGGATGAGCGGGTCGCGGTGGTAGCGGTACCGCCCACCGATGCGGGCGTCGTAGGCGATGTAGCGCGTGCTCTGCTCGAGGTAGCTCATGAGCCGGCCCCACTCGAGCACCTTCGTGAGCAGGTTCGAGGCCTGCTCGCAGGCCAGGTGCACCCCACCGAGCTGGGCCACCGAGTCGTCGCCGTACTCCACGAAGACCTTCTCGTAGAGCTCCTCGGCCCGACGCAGGCCCACGGTGGCGTCGATGGAGATGTCGCCCGAGATGTCGAGATCGCCGACGAACTCGTCCAGGAAGAGCCGCCGAAGGCTCTTGGGGCTGCGGCTGTAACGGGCGAACAGCGCGCCCTTGACCACCTCGGGCAGGTTGACCAGGGCGAACACGGGCCCGTCGAGGTTGGTGAAGTAACGCCTCAGGATGTCCGCCTCGTCCGCGGTGTAGTCCTCCGGCACGTAGGCGCTCACGGCACAGACGTTAGGAGCAAACCAACCCGGACCCGAGGACCCACGATGCGTGGCAGCTACTCGTGGCGCAGGACGATCTTGCCGAGCTGCGCGCCGTTCTCGAGGCGCTCCAGCGCGGCCTGGTAGTCGAGCAGCCCGAACACCTCGTCGACGTGGATGGGCAGGCCGTCGGCCACCAGTGCGGTGACCTCGCCGAACTCCTGGTAGCTGCCCATGGTGGAACCGATGATCTCGATCTGCTTGAAGAACAGCCTCGGGAGGTTGAGCTCGACCTTCGGACCCGAGGTGCCGCCGCAGCACACGAGACGGCCACCGGCCTTGAGGGCACGGATCGATGCCTCCCACGTGGCCGGTCCGACGCTCTCCACGACGACGTCGGCATCGACCGGCCACGAACGCTCGGCCGAGTCGTGGGCCGCCGCCGCACCGAGGGCCATTGCCTGCGCCCGCTTCTCCGCGCTTCGGCTGGTGACCTCGACCCTGGCGCCCATCCGCAGCCCGAGCGCCAGCGCGGCCGTCGACACGCCGCTGCCGATGCCCACGACGAGGAGGGTGTCGCCGGCGCGCAGGCGCGCCCGCCGCAGCATCCGGTAGGCCGTCAAGTAGGCCAGCGGGTACGCAGCCAGCTCCTCCCAGGTGCGCGACGCCGGTGCGGCGACGACGTTGCGAGCCGGCGCCACGGCGTAGGTGGCGTGGCCGCCCCAGCAGTGCTCGCCGTAGATCACGAACCCCGCACCCATCGGGCTGTCGTTGCCCAGCGCCACGACCTCGTCGAGCGGCGAGACGCCCGGGTTCACCACCACCCGATCTCCTGCGGCGATGCCCGTCACGCCCTCGCCCACCTGGTCCACCCACCCGGCCACGTCGCAGCCGGGCACGTGGGGCAGCGGCGGCTTGGGCATCCCGCGCGTGACCCAGAGATCCATGTGGTTCAGCGCGCTGGCCACGACCTTGATGCGCACGTCACCGGGGCCCGCCTGCGGGTCGGGCACGTCCTCGACCCAGCGGTAGCTTCCCGGTGAGTCGTCGAGCATCCACGCGCGCATGGCCCCCGACCGTACCGGCACCCCTGTTCCGCGGGCGAATGCCCACACGAGATGTGGGTATTCGCCCGCAGATGCACGGCGCTGCCGTCAGACGACGAGCTGAAGAGCATCCGGCTCCACGCGCACGGACACGTGGTGCACCTCACCGACAGCGTCACCGTCCAACCAGACCGGCAGGGGCGGGTCGAAGGTCGCCTGCCATGCCGTGACCCGCTCGACCGAGATCGCCGGGTGGGGGAGGTACGTCCCCTGGGGCAGCCGGCGCCGGGCCTTCCACCGATCACCGAGCGCCAGCGACGAGGCGACGTCGACCACGTCCAGGCGACCATCGCCCGGGTGGCTCCGCGGCGCCACATCCCATGAGCCCAGGAACTGGGCGTTCATGACGGCGACGACACGTCCCCTCCACCACGACCGGCGGGCCACGAGGTGGGCGACGAACCAGTGCAAGCGGCCGTCGAGCAGGACTGCGCCCAGGTCGGCCGGCAGGCGCATCGCCTCGCCCGAGAGCATCCGCTCCAGATCACCAGAGGCACCGACGGTGCGGGCCAGGTCGCCCCCCAGCAGCCCGAGTGCCGGCGGCGGCTCCCCGGCCCGACGAGCCCGCTCGACCACGGCACGGGCTTCGGCATCTGACCGCACCACCGCTCCGTCATCGGGCAGCCCGCCCGGCGCCCCCCAGGGACGGCCCCTCGCCGTGGTCACGGCGCCTCGTCCGCCTCCACGTCGGCGTCGGCGTCCACCGCGTCGGCGTCCACCGCGTCGGCGTCCGCGTCGGCCAGCACGGTGGTGGCGGCGATCACCCCCCGGAAGAGCTGCTGTGTCGCCTCCTCGGCACAGGCGCGGGTGGCCGGGTCCGGCGCTCCCTCGGCGATCTGGCGCAGGAGGTCGATGAGCTGCTTGATGTTCCGGACGAAGTCGCCACCGGAGAGCTCTTCGGACTCGACGACCTCGGCGAAGCTCTCCCCCGCGGCCCAGGCGTAGGCGATGGCGGCGAACGTCGGGTCAGGCGCCCGCGTCAGCGCAAGACCGGCCTCGTCCTCGGCGGCGTTCAGCTCACGTGCCACGGACTCCACGGCGACCCATCGCTTGCGCGCAGCGGCCGACGGGAACCACGGCGCCGGTGGCGGCTCCGGGCTGCGGTGCTCGTAGGTGAAGACCGAGACGAGGGCCGCCAGCGTCGGCGGATCGAGCTGGTCGAGTAGGCCCTGGCGCATGCTCTCCACGACGAGCAGGTCGCACTCATGGAACAACCGAGCCAACCGCGCCCCGGCGTCCGTCAGCTCCCAACCCTCGAGGTACCCCCAGGCCTCCAGCAATCGCAGCACGCGATCGAACCGGCGGGCCAATGACTCGCTGCGGCCGGTGACCTTCGTGCGCAGCTCCTCCACCTCCCGACCGACGCGCTCCGCCTGCGCGGCCGCCTTCAGCCGCTCCGCCAGATCCGGATCGGCCATGACCGGGTGGTCGGCCACCGGGTCGGGCTCCGGGCCTCGCGGGCTGGCGTGCAGGGGGGGCAGCTTCGTTCGCTCCAGCCGCCGGGCGACCTCGCGCTGGAATCCTTGGCGGTTCGGCGTGAACGGCGCCGGCAGCTCGAGCCGACCGATCGCCTTCGGCACCTCGTCGAAGTCGCTGCTGGCCAGCAGCAGCTGGGTGCGGTTCGGGGTGATGGCCCGGACGCGCATGCCGCCCTTGCGATGGGCCACGGCGAGCACTGCGACGCGCTCGCGGTTTCGGCCGCGTCCGAGCACGAGGATGTCACCGGGCCGCAAGCGAGCCATGGCGGCGTCGACGTCTCGCAGGTACGGGGCGCTGGCCGATCTGCGGTCGGCCCGAGACGTGAGCCGCCGGTACTCGTCGAGGTCCCCGTACGGGCTCGTAGACGCTTCGCGGAGCTCGGCCAGCACGGCCTGGCGCCGCTCGAGGCGGGCCTCCAGCCGCACGACCTCGCGGTCCGCCTGGTACTGCGCAAACGACAGGTTGAGCAGGTGGTGGGCACGGTCCGCCGTGTACGAGCGGACGAGGTTGGCAGCCATGTTGTACGTGGGCCGGAAGGCCGACCGTAGGTGGAACGAGCGGCTGGAGGCCAGTGAGGCCACCTGGTCGAACGGCACGAACGGACTCCAGAGCACGACGGCGTAGCCCACCGTGTCGATGCCCCGACGCCCTGCCCGGCCGGTGAGCTGCGTGTAGTCCCCCGGGGTCAGGAAGGTGTGGTGCTCGCCGGTGAACTTGGTGAGCTTCTCGATCACCACCGACCGGGCCGGCATGTTGATGCCCACGGCGAGCGTCTCGGTGGCGAACACCGCCTTCACGAGCCCCTCGACGAAGCAGTGCTCGACGGCCTCCTTGAACAGGGGCACCATCCCGGCGTGGTGGGCGGCGATGCCGTTCTCGAGGGCGCCCAGGAACTTGGCGTAGCCGAGCACGGCGAGGTCGCGATCGTCCATGGCGCCGAGGTGCTCGTCGACGATCTCGCGGATCCGGTCGCGCTCGGGTCCCGTGGTCAACCGCAAGCCGGCGTCGAGGCAGGTCTGCGCCGCCTCGTCGCAGGCGTTGCGACTGAAGATGAAGTAGATCGCGGGCAGGATCCCCTCTGCCTCCAACCGTTCCACCACCTCGACCCGGCGGGGGGTGTACAGCTTGCGCCGCGCCCGGTGGCGGTTGGCGCCGCCACGCCAGCCCCGCACCGCCTCGTCGTCGAGCCGGGCCGCCTCGGGGTTGGGCCGGAGGTCGACCAGCGTCGGGAACAGGTGCAACCGCTCCGAGGTCTTGTCCCCGATCATGTAGAGGTTCTGCAGGCTGACCGGCCGCCGCTCCTCGATGATCGCCGCTGTTGGTCCCCGCACCGTGGAGATCCAGTCGGCGAGCTCCTCGGCGTTCGACACCGTGGCCGACAGGCAGACGAGGCGCACCTCGGCCGGGAGGTGGATGATGACCTCCTCCCAGACCGGACCGCGGTAGGTGTCCTGCAGGTAGTGCACCTCGTCGAGCACGACCACGCCGAGGCGCTGCAGTGCGCCGGAGTGGCCGTAGATCATGTTGCGGAGGAC
>CAZTVJ010000446.1:0-2291 GCA_964616935.1 uncultured Acidimicrobiales bacterium
GCTGGTACGGGTACTTCTGCTCGAAGCCGCCCAGTCCGACGAGCTCGATGGCCGCGCTCGCCTTGAACGTGCGCTCGCCCTTGGACAGCCCGTGCAGCTCGGCCAGCAGCTCGACGTTCTTCTGGACGGTCCGCCACGGCAGCAACGTCGCGTCCTGGAAGGTGTAGCCGAGGCGCTCACGGTCGACCCGGACCACTCCGGTGGTGTGCATCGTCAGCCCGGAGGCGATGCGCAACAGGGTCGACTTCCCGCAGCCCGAAGGGCCGACGACCGTGACGAACTCGCCAGCACCGACGGCGAAGGAGACGTCGTCCAGCGCCCGCGTGCCGTCGGGGAACACCATGCCGACGTTCTCGAAGCTGAGCGTGAGGGTGCTGGCCGGCGAGCCCGCTGCCTCGGTGGTGCTCATCATGACGTCGGCAACGCTAGAAGACTGTGGCTGTCGGTGCTGTGACGGGCTTGTGAAGCCTGTGTTTCACGCGTCCTCCACCAT
The DNA here is from genome assembly GCA_964616935.1 of uncultured Acidimicrobiales bacterium. Classification (GTDB taxonomy): domain Bacteria; phylum Actinomycetota; class Acidimicrobiia; order Acidimicrobiales; family Ilumatobacteraceae; genus CAZTVJ01. The sequence continues at coordinate 494 of CAZTVJ010000446.1, forward strand.
CGTGCGCGCGATGGGCCGACCGCGGTGGATCACGATCCGGTCCGCCGGGCCGAACGCGATCGCCTCGCGCACCGATGCGGCGCGGACGGCCAGCAGCTCGGCCGGAGCTCCCGGCACGATCGACACGGGAGGCAGGCCGATCGCGGCCCTGCTCGCCGCGCTGACGGCGCCATAGGCCTCATCGGGCAGGAGGTGACCGGCCGCGATCAGGAGCGACGCCGCTTCGAGTGGATCACCGCGGCCCACGAGGTTGAAGGGATCCTGGAGGTTGTCGCCCCCGGCGGCAAGGGTGACGCCGGCTTCGCGGAGCGGCCGCAGCGCGGTGAGCCCGCGTGGCATGGCCACCGGATGGTGGCGGCCCTGCAGGAAGAGGTTCGTCTGCGGCAGCGTCACCACCGCCATCCCGGCCACCGCGATCTCCTGCGCGACCACGGCCTGCGTGCGAACGTCCTGCATGCCCAAGCTGACGCAGTGGCTGGCCGTCGCGCCGTGCTCGAATCCGGCCACGGCAGCGGCGAAGTCCCTCACGTCGAGCCTGGCGGGGTCGAGTGTCTCATCCGTGTGCAGGTCGATGGGGCGGCCGACATCGACGGCGACGTCCAGGCAGGCGCGCAGGCACCCCAGGGGATCCGGGTCGATGTGCGGGCAACCACCCACCACATCGGCGCCGAGGTCCATGGCGGCGCGCAGGAGGGCACGGTGCTCGGCACCGGCCGGCCCGCCCACCGGTGGGCCCACGAGGGCCACGAGCTGCAGATCGACGCGATCCGTCAGCGCCGCCTTCACCTGGAGCAGCGCCTCGATGCCGACAAGGCCGACGTTGGCCGCCACGTCCACGTGGGTCCGGATGGCCGTGGCCCCGTTGGCCAGCAGGCGGAGTGCGGCCCGCGTCGCCCGCTCCACGATGTCGTCGATCGTGAGATGGGGCCGGTAGGCGGTCCACGCCTCGATGGCGCCCATGAGGTCGCCGGTGAGGTTCGGGACGCGGTCGGCGGTGAGCGCCTTGTCGAGGTGGGCGTGCGGCTCGGCCGGAGCGGGCAGGAGCAGGTAACCCGCAAGCTCGATCACCTGCTCGTCGTCGACGGGAGCCAGCGCTGGGGCCACGGCCGAGATCCGCTCGCCGGTGAGGCGGACATCAGCGGTGCTGCCGTCCTCCAGGGTCGCGCCGCGCAGCAGCATCAGACGCCCCGCAGCTCTCGGGCCACAGCGATGGCGCCGGCGAGCGCCTCGTCCTCGGACCCGGGCTCGTACGCCGAGCCGACATCGACGCCGACGACGCCCGGCACCGCGAGCACGGCCGTCGCGAACCGCACCGCCTCCCGCACGCCGGCCACGAACGGGTCCGGGGCGGCTTCGATGGCCTCGACGAACCCGTGGGGCAGCGCCAGGCCGGTGAAGGTCTGCAGGAGGCGGAGGCTGGCCGTGCTCGACACCAGCGGCACGCACGCCAGGAACACGAGGTGCCCAGCACCGCCGGCGCGGGCGGCCTCGACGAACCACCGGACCCGCTCGGGCGACCCGGCGTGGTTGATGATGCACACCTGCGCGCCTGCCCTCGCCTTCTCCACGAGCCTGGCCGGGCGCAGCTCGAGCGGTGGTGCCACGGGGTTCTCGGCCACGGAGACCAGCAAGCCGGCGGCGCGGGCGAGTGAGGCGAGCTGCGTGGAGTCGAGGTCGAACACGGGCCGGGCGTCGGGCCGGTTGCCGAGGTCGGTGTGGTCACCGGTGACGCAGTGGACCGCAGCACCGACGTCGGCCAGGGCTTGCAGCTCGGCTTCGAGCGCGACCCGGTTGCGGT
>CAZTVJ010000447.1:0-4481 GCA_964616935.1 uncultured Acidimicrobiales bacterium
GTACTGCTGCACCTTGAGGTCGATGGCGAGCTGCACGTCGCGCCCGGGGATCGGCTCGACCTTCTCCAGCTCTTGCACGACGCGACCGCGGGCATCGATCTCGTACTTCACGAAGCCCGGCGTCCCCCGCAGGTCATCCTCGAACGACAGCTCGATGCCGTTGCGACCCACCGTGTCGGACAGCTGGTACCCCTTGGCCCGGAAGTCGCTCGCCTCCTCACCGGGGATGCGACCGACGTAGCCCACGATGTGGCTGGCGATCGGTGAGTAGCGGTAGACGCGCTGCCAGCCCTCCTGGACGGATACGCCGACGTAGTCCTCCATCCGCTCCCGCAGGTAGACGGCAACGCTCTCGTCGACACCCTCGGCCACGCCCTCACCGAGGGGAAGGGGCAACAACGGGTCGAAGCGACCGTCGTTGCGACGCTTCTCCAATGCCTCCGGCGTGGTGCCGAGCACCCCGGCGAGCCTTGTGAACAGCGGGTCGCGCACCGACTTCTTGGCGATGGCCTTGCGGTCGACCGTGACGACGAGCGTGGGCTTGTTGTCGGCCAGGATGCGGCCGGCCCGATCGGTGATCCGCCCTCGCATGGGCGGGATCTGGATGGTGCGCACCTGGTTGGCCGCCGTCACCTGCTCGGCCTGCGGGGCGGCCATGACCTGCAGGTACCAGGCCCGGCCCAGCAGCGCGACGAACAGCGAGATCACCACGATCCCGAGGACGCTCAGGCGCAGTCCACGGGGTTCGGCCGGCATCGGACCATTGTGCCCCGATCCGGCTCAGAACGGGCACCGCGGGCGCTGCGCGCCTGGTCAGGCCCGTCGATCGTCCGCCTGGAGGGCCCACCGCATGACCGCCAGGGCCGGTAGGGCGAGCAGGCCGTTCACCACCGACACCACCAGGATCATGGGCACCAGCCGGACGCTCACGGCGCGCTCGAGGCCGAAGACGCTCCCGAGCACCGCGTAGGCCAGCACCGCTGCTGCGCTCGCCAGCATCGTGGCTGCAACCGGGATCCACCGGGTCGACTTGATCGTCCCGGTGGACAGCAGGCCGACCACGAGGGCCGCGAAGCCGTAGATCAGCGCGGAGAGCCCGAGCGGCGTCTGCAACACCAGGTCGAAGCAGAACCCGATGGTGGCGCCCATGATGGCGCCTCGCTCGGGTCCGACCGCCAGGCCGCTCGCGATCGCCAGCAGCAGCATGATGTCGGGCGCCAGGTCGAACACGCGCATGCCCGAGACCACACCCGTCTGCAGCGACAGCGCGATGACGATGACGAGCGGAACTCGCACCCACGGGCTGTCGACGACACCGGCCAGCACCACGTCACTCGGCCGGCAGGAAGCGCACGACCGCGACGAAGCGCAGGTGCCTGAGGTCGGCGGCCGGCGCAACTCGCACGTCGAGCTGGAGCGACCCGGGCGTCCGCTTCACCTCGGCCACTCGACCGACGGGGATGTCAGCGGGGAAGAGGCTCTCTCGGGTGCCGCTCGTCAGCACCGGGTCACCCTCGTTCACCAGGGCGTCGATGTCGATGAGGCCGATCGATGGCAGGCGGCCGTAGCCGGCCCCCTCGAGCAGGCCGCGCTCGACCTCGCCGACCACGGTCGTGGGCGGTGGTGCCGTCGCGGCGGGTGGCACGACCGTGGTGGGTGGCACCGCTGTCGTCGGTGGGACCAGAGTGGTGCCAGGCGCCGCGGGGGCCGCCGCCGGTGGCACCGCCGCCGGGTCGGGCGTGGCTGGCGCCACCGTCGTGACGGGCGTGGGCGCGGGAGCAAGCTTCACCCCCGCCGCGAACGCCGGATCGGTGATGAGCCGCACCGCCGAGCGGTTGGCGCTCACCTGGGCCACCCGGCCGACGAGTCCGGCGGGCGTGATGACCGCCATGCCCGTGCGGATCCCGTGGTTCGAGCCCTTGTTGATCTCGATGGTCTGCTGGAAGTTCGAGCTGGCGTCGCTGATGACCTCGGCGGCGACCGTGGGGATGTCGGAGCGCACCGGCAGCGTGTTGAACGCCCGCAACGCCTCGTTGTCACGGATCTGTGCCTCAGCCTCGATGGAGGCCCCCTCTTGCTGGTCGAGCTGCTCACGGAGGCGGTCGTTCTCCTCCTGGATGGCGTCGTAGTTGAAGATGCCGTTCCAGGCCCCACGGACCGGGGAGAACACGGCGCTGACCACCCCGCGGACGGGAGCCAGAAGGTCCACCGAGACCCGGCGCGCCCCGTCGAGCACCGCGCTACCGCGTCGGTCGAGGGTGATGAGGAGGAGCGACGTGACGACCAAGGCGATGATGACGCCCCGGCGACCCTGCAGGAAGGTGGGCATCAACCAGCGGCCTGTGCGTGGGCCCCCCGGCCGTCAGCGATCCTGGCCACGGAACAGCACGCCCCGCAGCGCGTCGAACTCCTCGAGCGCCTGGCCGGAGCCGATGGCGACGGAGATGAGCGGGTTGGGTGCGATGTGGATGGGCATGCCCGTCTCGTGCAGGAGCCGGGCGTCGAGCCCTATCAGCAAGGCGCCGCCACCGGTGAGCATGATCCCCTGCTCCATGATGTCGGCCGCCAGCTCGGGCGGGGTCTTGTCGAGCGTGGCCTTCACGGCGTCGACGATGGCCGTGACCGGCTCCTCGATCGCCTCGCGGATCTCTTCGGTGGTGATCGCGATGGTCTTCGGGAGCCCGGACACCAGGTCGCGACCGCGGACCTCGGCCGTCAGCTCCTCCTGCAGCGGCCACGCCGAACCGAGAGCCATCTTGATCTCCTCGGCCGTGCGCTCCCCCAGGGCCAGCGAGTACTCCTTCTTGATGAACTGGATGACGGCGTCGTCGAGCTCGTCGCCGGCGACTCGCACCGACTGGCTGGCCACGATGCCGCCCAGGGAGATGACGGCTACCTCCGTGGTGCCACCGCCGATGTCCACGATCATGTTGCCCGTGGGCTCCTGGACCGGTAGCCCGGCGCCGATGGCGGCCGCCATGGGCTCTTCGATGATGTAGGCCGGCTTGCGCGCCCCCGCGTACTCCGCGGCCTCCTGCACGGCCCGCTGCTCGACGCCCGTGATGCCGGACGGCACGCAGATGACCATCCGCGGCTTGGCCCAACGGCTGCGGTGCACCTTGTGGATGAAGTAGCGCAGCATCTTCTCGCAGACCTCGAAGTCCGCGATGACACCGTCCTTGAGCGGCCGGATGGCCTGGATGTGGCCAGGGGTGCGGCCGATCATCCGCTTGGCCTCGAGGCCGACTGCGACGGCCCGACCGTCGCGCACGTTGACGGCGACGACCGATGGCTCGTTCAGCACGATGCCCTGCCCGCGCACGTACACGAGGGTGTTCGCGGTGCCGAGGTCGACGGCCATGTCGCGCCCCAGCGAGAGCGGGTTGTTCCCAGCCATTGCCCTCCCCTCACGTCGGGCGCGCAATCGAACGGAAGCCCAGCGTACCCCGAGCCGCCCGAACGAGGGCCGCGGCCAGCCTGAAGGCGCCGAGGGAGGGGCGGTCTAGCGATGAGCCCGCCATGAGCACGGCGCCGAGGGAAGCGCCAGCGACGAGGCGCACGCGGCGCAAGGAGGAAGCGCAGCGGACGACGAGCCCGCCTACAAATGCGGGAAGAAGATGCCGATCTCGCGTGCCGCCGATTCTGGGCCGTCGCTGCCATGCACGAGGTTCTCGGTGAGCAGGATGCCGAAGTCGCCCCGGATCGTGCCGGGCGCCGACTCGCGCGGGTTCGTCGCACCCATCAGCGTGCGGACGACCTTCCACGTGTCCTCCGGCCCCTCGAGCACGAGGGTGATGGCCGGCGAGCGACCGATGAAGTCGATGAGCTCGGGGTAGAAGGGCTTGCCCTGGTGCTCGGCGTAGTGCTCGGCGGCCAGCGCCGCGTCGATGGTGCGCAGCTCCATGGCCACGATGCGGAGGCCCTTGCGCTCGAGCCGGGCGAGGATCTCGCCGGCCAGTCCACGTTCGACGGCGTCGGGCTTGATGATGACGAAGGTGCGGTCAGCCATGATGGCGGCGCACGCTACCCGCCCTCGGCGAGGCGCCGCACGAGGTGGGCCCGCGCGGCGCCGACGACGTAGAGCGAGCCGGTCACGAGCACGGCATCGTCGGGCGCGGCGAGCGCGAGCGCCCGGTCGCAGGCCTTGGCCACATCGGCCACCACGACGACCTCGGCCACGCCCATCGCCCGAGCGGCGGCGGCGGTGTCCTCCGCCGGGACTGCTCGGGGCGACGGAGGTGTGCAGCAGACGACGACGCTGAACTGGTCGGCCCGGAGCGCCTCCAGCATGTCGGCCGGATCTCGACCCCGCAGGAAGCCGGCCACCATGAGCCGCTGGCCCGCGGGGGCGAAGTCGTCGTCGAACCCGGACGCGCAGGCTTCGGCGCCGGCCGGGTTGTGCGCACCGTCGACGATCACCAGCGGCTGGTGGCCGAGGACCTCGAAGCGCCCGGGCACGCGCACTGCGGCCAAGCCCTCCT
>CAZTVJ010000448.1:0-2106 GCA_964616935.1 uncultured Acidimicrobiales bacterium
GTCGTCGTCGCCACCGGCACCAGCTCGACGCGCAAACCTGGGTGAGCGGCTCGCAGCTGCGACGCCACGTGCTCGGCCTGCCAGCGGGCGAGGGGGCTGCCCCTCGTCGCCAAGCGGAGCACCGGCGCGCTCACGGGCTCACGACAGGTCGAACAGGTCCCGCAGGAGCTCGGCGTAGCGCTCGCCTCGCGGCGAGCCCGCAGCGTCCTTCAAGCGCACCGAGGGCTCGTGCAGGAGCTTGGCCACGATGCCGCGGGTGACGGCCTCGACCGCCTCACGCTGTCGGTCGTCGAGCCCGTCGAGCCGGTTCCGGAAGCGATCGAGCTCGGACTGGCGCACGGCCTCGGCCCGCTCGTGGAGCCGTCCGACGAGCGGAGCGGCCTGGCGGGCGGTCATGAGGTCGGTGTAGCGGACCACCTCGTCGGCGACGATGGCATGGGCCTGGGCTGCTTCGGCCCTGCGCTCGGACATACCCCGCTCGGCGAAGGCCCGGAGGTCGTCGAGGTCGAGCAGGGTGACGCCTGCGAGGTGGGCCACCGCGTGATCGACGTCGCGCGGCACGGCGATGTCCACGATGAGCAGCGGGCGGCCGGCTCGGGCGCCCATGACCGATGCGACGACCTCGTACCCGAACTGCACCGTGCCCGAGCCGGTCGACGTGAGGAGCAGGTCGACGTCGGCCATCGCTTGTTGGACCTGGTCGTACGAGACGGCCATCCCGTCGACGCGGGCGGCCAGCTCGACCGCACGGGCTGGTGTGCGGTTGGCCACGAGGATCTCGCCGACGCCCGCGGCCCGCAACGCCACCGCCATGCCCGCACCCATGTCGCCGGCGCCGACGACCAGCACCTTGCGGCCGGAAAGGCCAGCGAGGCGCTCGGTGGCCATGGCCACCGCGGCGGAGGAGACCGACGCGGCCGACCGCCCGATGGCGGTGTCGGTGCGGGCTCGCTTGCCCACCTCGAGCGCGTGGCGGAAGAGCAAGTTCAGCCCAGCGCGGGAGGACCCCTCCTGGCGGGCCTGCACCCATGCCACGCGGACCTGGCCGAGGATCTCGGACTCGCCCAGCACGGCCGAGTCGAGCCCCGCGGCGACGCGGAAGAGGTGGGCCACGGCGTCGTCGTCGACGTGGGTGTAAAGATGGTCGGCGAGATCCTCCGGGGCCGCGCTGGCCAGGTCGCAGAGGAAGTCACGGACGTCCTGGTATGCGCCGTGGAACCGCTCCACCTGCGCGTACACCTCGGTGCGGTTGCAGGTGCTGAGCACGACGGCCTCGCCGACGTTCGGGCGCGAAGTCACATCGACCAGCGCCTTCGGGAGGCGGTCGACCGGTATTGCGGTGCGCTCGAGGAGCTCGAGCGGTGCAGTCCGGTGGTTCAGTCCGATGACGACGACAGGCATGAGGTTCTGTCCTATCGAGGCGGCCGGTGCCGCTCGACTGGGGCCAACTGTACGCAGACCACGCCGGCCTCAGGCACTCGCAGCGGCATCGTCGCCAACCGTCACAGCCGGAACCGGCGCCGGGTGCAGTCGCTGCTGGTAGAAGCTGAGGATCTGGAGCTCGACCGCGAGGTCGACCCGGCGCACCGAAACGCCGCGCGGGACGGTGAGCACGACGGGGGCGAAGTTCAAGATGGCCGTGACGCCCGCCTGCACGAGGCGGTCGGCGACCTCCTGCGCCGTGGTGCCGGGGGTGGCGATGACGCCGATCGTGACCCCGTGCTCTTCGACGAGTGCGGGCAGATCGTCGAGGTGGCGCACCGGGATGCCGCCGATGGAGGTACCCACCTTCGCCTCGTCGACGTCCACCAGGTGCACCACTGGGAAACCCCGCTCGTGGAACCCCGCGTAGTTCGACAGCGCCTGCCCCAGGTTGCCGGCGCCGACGATGACGACCGGCCAGTCGCGGTGGAGCCCCAGCTCGCGGCTCATCTGGTAGACGAGGTACTCGACGTCGTACCCGACGCCGCGCGTGCCGTACGAGCCCAGGTAGGACAGGTCCTTGCGCACCTTGGCGGCATTGACTCCCGCCAACTCGGCGAGGCGCTCGGATGAAACGGTGGCGACTTCGAGGTCGGCAGTCTCGAGCAGCGCGCGGTAATAGAG
>CAZTVJ010000449.1:0-3315 GCA_964616935.1 uncultured Acidimicrobiales bacterium
CACCGTCACGTGGCGAGCGGGCGAGGACGCCGCCGCCGTCCTCCAAGGCCTGCGCCGGATCGCCCGGGCACCCGTGCTCCGCCGGCGGGGCGCATGACGAGCCGCACGACCAGGCGCATGACCAGCCGCTGGGTGCTCGCCGGGCTGGCCCTCCTCGTCGCACTCGCGCTGGCCCTGACCGGCGCATTCACCGGACCCGCCATCGGCATCACCCTCGGGTTGGAGGTGGGCGCCGTCGGCCTCGTGCTGCTCGGGCTGGCCCTGTGGCGCTGGCCGGGCGCGCTGGCGGCGGGCATCGTCCTCATCGCCGTGCCGTGGGGTCTGGCGCTGAGCGAGCGCCCCCGACCGGTCGAGGCGGTGGCCGTCGGCGCCGGGCTCGTGCTGCTGGCCGAGCTGGCCGGGTGGAGCATCGACCGCGTCACCGTGGTGCCAGAGACCTCGGCCGACGTCGGGCACATGGTGCTCCGCACGACCGGGTTGGTGGTCGCGGGGGCGGCCATCAGCGTCGTCGTGCTCGCCTTCTCCGCCCTCCCGGCACCGGGCAGCCTGCTCCGACTCACCGCCGGGCTGTGCGCCGTCGTTGCCGTGATGGGCTTCGTCACCCTCCGGCGCTGGGAGCGCTGAGCCGGTCGGGTCAGTCGACCCACTCCAGCGCGCCGGCGGCGCGGGCCTCGTCGGTGGCGACCCGCATCTTGTCGCCGTCGTAGCCAACCCGCAGTGTGGGCGTCACCTCGATGATCACGCGCCGGGGCGAATCGAGCATCTTGGCGAACTCGTCCACCCGCTCCTGCCCCCGGCGCCCCATCAGCCGCTCGGCCAGGAGTGGGTAGAACCACTGCTTGGTCTCGTCGTCGTCGAGCACGCGCGCGGTGCCCTTGTACGTGACCGTCTTGCCCGACCCGAGCTTCGTGCCGGGGCTCGTGATGACGACGACGACGCGAGGATCCCGCCGGATGGCCGGGATGCGCTTGCGTTGGCCGCTGGCGGTCATCCAGAACTTCCCGCCGTCTTCGAAGTAGCTCATGATCACCGCCATGGGTGAGCCGTCCTTCGTCGTCCAGCAGAACGTCATCTCGTTCTGCTGGGCGATGAGCTCGGCTTCGCGTTCGGCGTCGAGCCCGTAGACGGTCACGTCCTCATAGTCCTTGATCGGCATCAGGTTGCTCCTCGCTCAGCGCGGCGTTGGTGGGAAGTGGCCGGCGTTCGCGCTGATGCCGCCGTCGACGGGCAGCGTGACGCCGGTGATGAAGGAAGCCGCTGGCGAGGCGAGGAACCAGATGGCCTCGGCCAGCTCTTGCGGGCTGCCGAAGCGCTGCATCGGCACGCGGTCGCGGATCGACTCGTACACCCCGGAGGCGACGTCCTTGAGCGGCAGCGTCATACCGGTGTCCGTGGGGCCGGGCGCCACGGCGTTGACCCGGATGCCTTGCATCGCGTAGTCGAGCGCGGCGGCCCGCACCAGGTTGATGACGGCCGCCTTGGAAGCGTTGTAGGCCCACGAGCCCGGGTCCGCCCGCATGCCGGACGTCGACGCCGTGGCCACGATCGCCCCTCCACCAGAGGCCCGCAGGGCCGGCGCGGCGGCGCGTATGCCGAGCACGACACCCCGGACGTTGACGGCGAGGATCTGGTCGAGCCGCTCGATGGCCCCCTCGCCCTCGATGGGCGGGCTGCCGACGATGCCCGCGTTCAGCACGGCGGCGTCGAGGCGGCCAAAGGCCGCCCGTGCCGCGTCGACCATACCGACGTTGGCCGCTTCGGTGCTGACGTCACCGGCGTAGGCGACGACGAAGTTGTGACCCTGTGTCCAGTCCAGACCGTCTTCCACCAGGTCGACGGCGACCACACCGCAACCGCGAGCGGCGAACAGCTCCGCCGTGGCTCGGCCGATGCCAGAGGCCGCACCGGTGACGACGACCACCCTGTCCGGTTCGCTCATCTCGATGCCCCCTCGTCGACCCCTTGTAGAGAGTAACTAATCGTCGAGTCAGCGACCTGCTGGCCACCGTGCCTATGCTCCCGCATTCGTCGACCACTGGGGGTGCTACGAGATGGATCTCGGGCTGCAGGGAAAGAAGGCCATCGTCACCGGCGGCAAGCGCGGCCTTGGCTACGCCGTCGCCGAAGTGCTCTGCGAGGAGGGTGTCGACGTCGCCATCTGTGCCCGGGACGCCCAGGGCGTCGACGCCGCCGTGGCCCGGCTGGCCGAGAAGGGCACGAAGGTCTACGGCGCCGAGGTCGACGCCGCCGACGGCGACGCCTATCGCGCGTGGCTCGACACGGCCATCGGCCAGCTCGGCGGGCTGGACATCTTCGTGCACAACGTCAGCGGCGCCTCCGGGCGCGGCGAGGGTCAGTGGACGAAGAACCTCGATCTGGACGTCTTCGGGCTCACCCGCGGCATCGAGGCCATCACACCGGCCTTCGAGGAGGCCGGGGCCGGCTCCATCGTGGCGCTGTCGTCCATCGCTGCGCAGGAAGAGTTCGCCGGGCCGGGCTCGTTCGGGCCGATGAAGGCGGCGATGGTGGCGATCGCCAACAACTACGCCCAGGTCCTGGCGCCCAAGGGCATCCGCCTCAACATCGTGTCGCCCGGCCCGGTCTTCTTCGAAGGGGGCAACTGGGACACGATCAAGACCCACATGGAGGGGTTCTACAACACGATCGTCGAGAAGATGCCGATGAAGCGGCTGGGCGAGCCTCGGGAGGTGGCCAACGCCATCGCATTCCTCGCCTCCCCGGCTGCCAGCCTCATCACCGGGGCGAACCTCGTGATCGACGGTGGTTACACGAAGCGCATCAAGTTCTAGAGTGGTCGACGTGACCGGAGGTCGCATCGACGCCTACCTCGTCTGCGGGGGCAAGTACCACGACTTCGACTTCGCCCGCCTCGAGCTGCTCAAGCTGCTGGCCGAGGACGAGCACGTGCGGGTGAAGGTGGCGCAGGACTACCACGAGCTCGACATCATCACCGCCGCGGACTTCCTCGTCACCTACACGTGCGACGTCCGCCCGACGGAGGCCGAGCAGCGGGCCGTGCGGGCCTGGGTGGAGGGCGGTGGGCGCTGGCTCGCCCTGCACGGCACCAACTGTGCCCTCGACCCGCCCGCCACCGACGGCGATGGTCGGTGGGAGGCACCGCGGGTGTTCCCCCTGTGGGCCGACACGCTCGGCAGCCAGTTCGTGTCCCACCCTTCCATCGCGCCCTATCCGGTCATGGTGTCGCCCGGCGCCCAGGACGATCCGCTGGTGGCCGGCATCGAGCCGTTCGACACCGGGGACGAGCTCTACCTCTGTGACCTCCGCGGCGACCTC
>CAZTVJ010000450.1:0-2313 GCA_964616935.1 uncultured Acidimicrobiales bacterium
CCTCACCCTCGTGTCGCCCTGCCATGTCGACGGGAGGCTGGCCGGCTGGGCGGCGAACCGCGCCCACCATGCCGACGTCGGTGGTGCCGCGCCCGGTTCGATGCCGGCCGATGCGACGGAGATCCAACAGGAGGGTCTACGGATCCCGCCGATGCTGCTGACGGGCGAGGTGCGGGCCCTCTTGCTCGCCAACAGCCGAACGCCCGACGAGCGCGAGGGTGACCTCGCAGCGCAGGTGGGCGCCAACCTGGTCGGTGTGGCCCGGCTGGCCTCGTTGGTCGCCAGGGGTGAGCCGCTGTCCGAGGTCCTGCACTACGGCGAGCGTCGAATGCGGGCTGCGCTGCGAGCGATGCCCGACGGCGTCTGGCGCTTCGCCGACGTCCTCGATTCGAGCGGCCCGCTTCCCGAGCAACAGGACGCCGTGCGGATCGAGGTCACCCTGACCAAGGCCGGCGACGAGCTGACCTTCGACTTCACCGGCACCGACGCTCAGCAGCCCGGCAACGTCAACGCCGTCGAGGCCGTCACCGTCAGCGCCGCCACGTTCGCCGTGCGCACCGTCGTCGACCCCACGATCCCGGCCAACGGTGGCTCACTCCGACCGATCCGCGTCGTTGCGCCCGCCGGCACGGTCGTCGCCGCCCTGCCACCCGCCGCAGTGGCCGCCGGTAACGTCGAGGTGAGCCAGCGCGTGGCCGACGTGTGCCTCGGGGCCCTGGCCCAAGCCCTGCCCGGCCAGGTGCCAGCGGCGAGCCAGGGGACGATGAACAACGTCATCCTCGGGGGCGCGGGCTGGGTCTACTACGAGACGATCGCAGGCGGTCAGGGGGCCCGTCCCGGCCGCGACGGCATGAGCGGCGTCCACACGGCCATGACCAACACGAAGAACACACCGATCGAGGCCCTCGAACGGGCCTACCCCGTGCGGGTGCGCCGCCTGCGCCTGCGACCGGGTAGCGGCGGGGAGGGCCAGTGGCGCGGCGGCGACGGGATCGAGCGCGACATCGAGGTGCTCGAGGACGTCACCCTGTCGCTGATCACCGAGCGTCGTCGCAGCCGACCCTGGGGTCTCGCCGGCGGCGCGGCGGGGGCCGCCGGGGAGAACTGGCTGCTGCCGGGCGGCGACGAGGCCCGAGCCGCGCCGCTGCCCGACAAGGTCACCATCCGCCTTCGCGCTGGCGACGTGCTGCGGGTGCGGACACCTGGCGGAGGCGGCTATGGGCTTGTGACCGATGCCGGCGAGGCCCGTGCGATGGGGGCGCCGGCCTGACCGATGTCGCCGAGCGGTGGCGCGAGCACGCACGTCGAGCGCACCCGCGCCTGGATCAGCGGCGTCCGGCCGACCTCGGCGACAAGTCGATCGAGCTGGGCCTTGTCCTGCGAGGCGAGCCCGAGGAACCAGTCGTCCGCGTCGGTGACGGTGCGGGGCGGAAAGCCGTCGTAGCACCCCCACCGGTCGGTGAACGCGTAGACGCCGACCACCTTGCCGACGGCCTCGACGCCGGGGTAGAGCGCAAAGGCATCTGGGCCGTACCCGAGCACGGCCACCCACTGCGTGATCGCGTAGTCGGCCGTGGTGGGCGGGCCGGGCTTGTCCGGACCGGCTGGCGAACTGCGGTCACAACCGGCGAGGAGCGTGCCGACGCTGAGCGCCGCAAGCGCGCGCCAGGTGACCGCCATCGCGGCACGCCGGCGACGGACGTGCTCCCGTTGCGCCCCTCCCGTCTGGCTCGCCGTCACCACCGTCCGTATCCTGCCCGCTCATGGACATCAAGGGTGCAGCAGCGATCGTGACCGGTGGCGCCTCGGGCCTCGGTGAGGCCACCGCCCGGCGGCTCGTCGCCGCGGGGGCCGTCGTGACGATCCTCGACTTCAACGCCGACAAGGGCGATGCCCTCGCGAAGGAGCTCGGCGTGAAGTTCGTGAAGGCCGACGTGACAGATCCCGAGCAGGTGGCCGAGGCCGTGGCGGCCGCAGCCGAGGATGCGCCCCTGCGCGTGGGGATCAACTGCGCCGGCACGGGCACGGCCGTGCGCACCATCGGCAAGGACGGCACACCGCACATCCGCAGCGAGTGGGACCGCGTGCTCGGCATCAACCTGCTGGGCACCTACCTCACCATGACCCACGAGGCGTCGCAGATCTACAAGAGCGAGCCGATGGCCGACGGCCAGCGGGGCGTAATCATCAACACGGCATCGGTGGCTGCGTTCGACGGCCAGATCGGCCAGCTCGCCTACGCGGCGTCCAAGGGCGGCGTCGTGGCGATGACGCTGCCGGCGGCGCGGGACCTGTCGGTTGCCGGCATCCGGG
>CAZTVJ010000451.1:0-5091 GCA_964616935.1 uncultured Acidimicrobiales bacterium
GGCCCGTTCGAACCGGCGGCGCAACGGGCCACGGTGACCGCCGGGGGCGGCCCAGAGACACCCGTTCTCCAGCGTTGCGTCCTGCAGGGCGAACCAGAAGCCGGTGACGGTGATGGGGTCCGTGTACAGGAAGGCGGCGTCCTGGTGGCAGCCCACCTCCCCCCCGATGCGGGGCTGCTTGAAGATGTACATCGACTGCAACAGCTGCGGCTGCTCGAACCCGAGCCCGGTTGCAACCTCGGCCAACGCGGGGTTGCGTGCGAAGCCCGAGAACACGGGATCGAGGTCGTGCTGGGCATGGCCGATCTTGTTGATCGACAGCTCGGCGGCCTGGCGCAGCTCGCCGGCATCGTCGAAGGCCTCCTCCTCGAAGAAGAAGCGCACGGTGTCGCCAGAGCCGAGGAAGTACTCGTCGGAGTGGCGAGCCTGCTCGTTGGTGGTGAAGATCGAGCGGTGCTCTGCCGGGTCGAAGCCGGCGAGCAGCTCGCCCACGTGATCGATCAGCTCGTCGCAGCTCGTCTGGTCGGCGAAGCCCTCCAGCACCAGGAAGCCATCACGCTCGTAGCGTTCGCGTTCGGTGACGTCCAGGCCCACTCAGGTGACCTCCAGGTAGGGGCGGAGCGCCTGCTGGAGGAGGGTCTCGCGAAGCTCGGCCCCTTGGCGCGTCAGGTCCCGCAAGGTCTCGACGGCCAACGCCCTGGCCTGCGGGTTGCGTTGCTTCACGAGCGGCAGCACGACCTGCTCGAACAGGGCTGCCTCGCGGTCGACAGAGTTGCGGTACAGGCGCAGGTGGCGGGGCTCGACGCCGTAGCGCAGGAACACCGCCGCAAGGCCGGCGCAGGCCGTCGCGTCGCCGTCGTAGTAGGTGATGCCGCTGACGACCCGACCCCCCAGGAGGCCGTAGCGCTCGACCTCGGTGAGCTCGCGCCGGGTCAACCCTGTGGCCGCGCACAGCTGGTCGGCGGTGAGGCTGCCCCCATCCGGCGGGCTCGCCGGGGTCTCTGCTGCGTTCGTGCGCTCGCGCGACTTCGCCATCCAGGCCGGCTCACGTTCGCTGCCGTTCGCGGTCGCCCCGTCCGCCGGGACCTCGGGCTGCTCCCCGTTGACGCCGGTCGGCTCGCCGTTGGCGAGACGGTCCTTGATGACCTTGAGCGGCAGGAAGTGCTCCTTCTGCTCTCGCAGGATGAAGCGGAGGCGCTCGACGTCGAGCTCGTAGAACTTGCGGTACCCCGACGGGGTCCGTTCGGGGTCGATGAGGCCCTGGCTCTCCAGGAACCGGATCTTCGAGATCGTCACGTCGGGGAACTCGACCTGGAGCTGGCCGAGCACCTCACCGATCGACAAGTAGGACCGTTCGCTCACGTCGTCAGCTCGGTTCGTCATCGGGGCCGATCAGGAAGACAAGCTTGAACTTGCCTATCTGCAGCTCGTCGCCGTGGAGCAGCGGGGCGTCGGCCTCGATGCGGGCATGGTTCACATAGGTGCCGTTCAGGGAACCGACGTCACGCACCACATAGCCCGCCGCCCCCCGCTCGATCTCGGCGTGGCGCCGAGAGACGGTGATGTCGTCGAGGTAGATGTCGCTGTCGGGGTGGCGGCCGAGCTCGGTGACGTCGTTGTCGAGCAGCAGCCGCTTGCCCGGGTCGGGGTTGCTGCGCACGAGGAGCACGCCCCCGCCCGGCGGCAGCTCGGCCAGGTTGACGACCACGTCGTCGCTCGGGCCCGGCGCATCCTGCAGCGGGTCGACGGGGTGGAACGTCACCGTCCGATCGCGATCCAAGTCGATGGCGGCGCCGCACGACGAGCAGAAGTTCGAGTCGGGCGGGTTGCGGTGGCCGCACTGGTTGCAGAAGACGTAGGCCTCGGAGGCCATGGGCGTACCTCTCAACCCTCGAGGAGCGCCCGGTAGCCACCGGCATCGAGCAGCTGCTCGTAGGCCGAGGGATCCGCCGGCTCGATGATGCACAGCCAGCCCGCACCGTACGGGTCGGCGTTCAGCTGTTCGGGGTGATCGGCCAGGTCTCGGTTCACGTCGACGATCGTGCCGGCCAGCGGCGCGTAGATGTCGGAGACGGACTTCGTGGACTCGACCTCGCTGCAGCGATCACCGGCGACGACGGCGCTCCCGACCTCCGGCACCTGGACGTACACGACGTCGCCGAGGGCGTCCTGCGCGTAGTCGGTGATGCCGATGCGGACGCGCCCGTCCTCGAGGCGGGCCCACTCGTGGTCGGAGGAGTACCGCAGCTCCTCGGGGACGTTCATGGGGTCGAACCCTAGCGTTGTCGCCGCCGGCGCTCACCGGCTGTGCGGCGAGGGCGATGTGCTCCGGTCAACGCACCATCTGGCGGATGCGGCGGACGTACTCCTGGGCCAGGCGGCGGGCGTCGGAGTCGGAGCCGGCCTCGGCATAGACGTGGGTGACAGGCTCCTCCGGGTCGGGCAGGGCGAGCACCCAACCGTCGTCGTGGAACACCTTCACGCCGTCCACGAGCAGCAGCTGGCGGTCGCCGATCTCCACCAGCGAGCGCATGATCGTGCCCTTCTGCTCCCACGGCGTCACCACGGTCTCGTGAGCCAGGTGCACCCGTGGCAGGCCGGCCACGACCTGGCTGAGGCGGAGCTCGCTGCGAGCCAGCAGGTCGAGCACCTTGACGAAGGCCGCGGCGGCGTCGAAGGCGGGCAGGAAGCCGGGCAGGATGAAGCCACCCTGGCCGTCCGCGGCGAAGCCGACTCCCGGCTCCGTGGCCGCGTCGGCAAGGGCCGCCGCCGACAGCTTGGTCGGGCGCACGCGGATGCCGTGTGCGGCCGCCACGACATCGGCGTGCATCGTGGCGTTGACCGGCAGCGCGACCGTGTCGCCGAGCAGGTGGTCGGCGACGAGCACGAGCATGGCCAGCATGGACTCCGTGTCCGACAGCACGTAGCCCTCGTCGTCGATGAGCGTGATCTTCTCGCCGGCCGGGCCCAGCACGGCACCGAGCTGCGCACCGGACGCGCGGACAAGGCCGGCGACCCGTTCGGCCGACTCCCGCCGGTCGAAGCGGAGCATGCCGGCGGTCGAGGCATAGGGGTTGACGGCGAGCACGTCGGCGCCGAGCTTCGCCAGCACGTTCGGCATCACCATCGAGGTGGCGCCGAAGGCGTAGTCGATGACCACCTTGAACTGGCGCTCGGCGATCGCCTTCACGTCGACGGTGGCCTCGAGGGACACGGTGTAGTCCTCGAGGGCGCGCGGCGGGAACTGGATGTCGCCGATCTCCTCGGGCAGGACGCGTCGGTAGTCCTCCCGGTGGAAGAGCCGCTCGATCTTGCGCTGGGCGTCCTCGGAGATGTCGGCACCGGTCGGGTCGAAGAAGCGGACGACGACGCTCTGCGGGTCGTCGGGCTCGAGGCGGACCGACAGACCGGCCGCCCGCTGGGGCCCCCGAACCATGTAGCGCGTCACCGGTAGTGACGCGACCTCCAGGTCGAGCACGTTCACGCCTGCCGCGTTCAGTCCCGACATGATCGCCCGCTTCAGCATGCGCGCCGCCCGGCTGGAGTCGCGCGAGGTGACGACGGTGTCGCCCTTGCGCAGGCTCGTGCCGTAGGCCATGGCCACCTTCACGGCCAGTTCGGGCGTCATGTCGACGTTGGCCAGCCCGCTCATGCCGTGGCGCCCGAACAGCGACCGAGCCCCCTTCGACTCCCATACGATCGAGGAGTTGATGACGGCGTTGTCCTCGATGGTCTTGAACGGGTACACCTTCACGTCCACGCCGAGGACGGCGTTGGCGCCGACGTACACCTCGTCGCCCAGCACCACGCCTTGGTCGGTGTGGACGCCCGAGCGGATGTTTGTGGACCGACCCACGACGGTGCCCTTCAGGCGCGAGCCCCGCCCGACGTAGGCGTTGTCGTGCAGCACGACGCGTTCCAGCTCCGCGTTGGCGAGGCAGCGGACGTTCGAGCCGAGCACGACGTACTCCCCCAGTCGGCAGCCGGCCTCCACCTTGCAGCCCGGCCCGATGATGGCCGGCCCCACGAGCTGCGCTTCGGGTGAGACCTCCGCTCCCTCGCCGAGCCAGACGCCGTCGCTGATCTGGAACCCGGGGATGTCGAGCAGCACCTTCTGGTCGAGGACGTCCTGGTGGGCGCTGAGGTAGGCATCGAGCGTGCCGACGTCCTCCCAATAGCCCTCTGCGATCGCGCCGAACAGGGGCTGACCGGCAGCCAGGAGCGCCGGGAAGACCTCGCTGGAGAAGTCGACGGGTCGGTCGGCCTCGATGACGTCGAAGATCGCCGGGTCGAGGACGTAGATGCCCGTGTTGATGGTGTCGCTGAACACCTGACCCCACGTCGGCTTCTCGAGGAAGCGGTCGATCGTGCCGTCCTCGCGGGTGATGACGATCCCGAACTCGAGCGGGTTCTCGACGCGCACGAGGCCGATCGTCGCCATCGCCTGGCGCTCGACGTGCAGCTCGATGACCTTCGTGAGATCGATGTCGGTGATGACATCGCCGGAGATGACGAGGAACGGCTCGTCGAGGTGCTCCTTGGCGTTGCGCACCGAACCGGCCGTGCCGAGGGGGACGGCTTCGTCGGCATAGACGATGCTGACGCCGAACTCGGCACCGTCGCCGAAGTAGGTCTTGATCGTGTTCGCCATGAAGGCCACGGTGACGACGATCTCGTCGAAGCCGTGGCGCCGGAGGAGATCGATGATGTGCTCCATCATGGGGCGGTTGGCCACCGGCAGCATCGGCTTCGGCGCGTTCGAGGTGAGCGGCCGGAGCCGGGTTCCCTCGCCGCCCGCCATGATCACGGCCTTCATATGGATGCCTGCTGCCTGCTCTCACCCCAGGCCTGGCGCATGATCGGGATGTACTTCAGTGCCGCGTAGTAGCTGACGACCAAGCCGGGGATGCCGGTCACCCAGCCCGCCAAGGTGAACAGCTCGTGGCCCTGGAAGTCGGCGGAGCCACCGAGGAAGCACGGGAACGCGATCATGAGCAGCGCTGTGGCCAGCTTGCCGATCCACTGCACTGGCGGTGCCTTCATGCCCCGCAGCACGAGCAGGGCCATGGCGCCGCCCACGACGACCTCGCG
>CAZTVJ010000452.1:0-2752 GCA_964616935.1 uncultured Acidimicrobiales bacterium
AAGTGCTGACCGATGTCGCCCAGGCCCGCGGCCCCGAGCAACGCGTCGGCGACGGCATGCGCGACGACATCGGCATCGCTGTGACCGTGCAGGCCAGGCTCGCCTTCGAAGACCACCCCGCCGAGCACGAGCGTCCGGGTCGGGTCGTCGGAGAAGCGGTGGACGTCGAAGCCCTGACCCACCCGCACGGTCACGGCGCCCGCTCCTCGGCTCGCCGCCGGGCCCAGAGAAGGTCGTCGAGCAAGGTGATCTTGCGATTGTCGGCTTCGCCGGGGACCACGACGACCCTGCCTCCCACCGCCTCCACCAGCGCGGCGTCGTCGGTGCCGTCGCCACCGGCGGCATGAGCCTGGCGGAGCACCCCGGCGGCGAAGGCCTGTGGCGTCTGCACCGCCACCAAGCGCTCCCGGTCGGGCGTCGCCACCACGACGCCCCGGGCGTCGATCTCCTTCACCGTGTCGGCCACCGCAATGCCCGGCACCGCGGCATCAGCGCCGGCCTCGACGGCCTCGATGACCCGGTGGAACAGCTCGGGCGTGGCGAACGGGCGCGCCGCATCGTGCACGCACACGATGGTGGCGGCGGCGGGCACGTGCTCGAGACCACGACGCACCGACTCACTGCGCGTGCTTCCCCCGGCGACACCCTCGCCCACCGCAGCCCGTTCCGGAGGCACGACCACGACGACGCCGTCACTGGCGGCTTCGGCCGCGGCGACGGACCAGTCGAGGACGCGCCGCGCGCCCAGGTGCTCGAACTGCTTCGGCCCTCCGAAGCGACTGCCCGACCCTGCGGCCACGACGACCGTCCACACAACACGGAGCACGACGGTCGAGGGTAGTACCGTGCCCAGCACATGGCCGATGACCTGCTCGCGAACAGCGAGTTCTTCGCGGAGGTCGATTCCGAGCTCCGCCTCCAGCTCGCCGAGCTGGGCCAGCGCCGCCGCCTGGTCCGGGGCGACGTGCTGTTCACCGAGGGCGACGACTCGTCCGATCTGTTCATCGTGATCGACGGTCGCATCGCTATCGCCAATCGCTCACCCGACGGACGAGAGAGCGTGGTGGCGCTGATGGAGAACGGGGACCTGTTCGGCGAGATGGCCCTGCTCGACGGCCAGCAGCGCTCCGCCGAAGCCCGCGCCCTCGAACCGACCATCGTGCTCGCCATCCCGTACGCGCCCGTCCAGCAGATGTTCGAGAACCAACCCCGTCTGCTGTGGGGTGTCGTGCGCATGCTCTCGCGCCGCCTGCGGAACATGGACGAGGCCCTCGCCGACTCGGTGTTCCTCGACGTGACCGGTCGTACCGCGAAACGGTTGCTCGAGCTGGCCGGCGGGGCCGACGAGTTCACCCTGCCCGTCACCCAGGAAGAGCTGGCCGGCATGGTGGGCGCATCGCGCGAACGCGTGAACAAGGCCATCGCCAGCTTCATCCGCCTCGGGTGGTTGGCCCAGCAGGACCGCCGGTACAAGATCCTGCAGCGCGACCGGCTCGAGCTCCGCGCCCGCTGAGGGCGCAACCCGGCTCAGCCGTCGAGGAACGCGAAGCAGCGGCGCCAGGCGTCGTCCGCGTCGTCCGCGCGGTGCGCCGGCCGGTTGGCATCGTGCACGAAGCCGTGCTCGGCATCGGGGTACCGCACGACCTCGACCGTCGGCTGGGCCGCCAGCGCATCGACATCGTCGGGCGGCGTGTAGTGGTCCTGCACGCCGATGACGGCGAGCAGCGGGGAGGCGGTCGGACGGGCGAGGTAGTCGAGTGGTTCCTGCTGGTCCGGGCCCTGCCACGCGGGCGGCACCCGGATCATTCCGTAGAAGCTGACGACGCGGCCGAAACGCCCCGAGCCGGCGGCCTTGAGGGCGTACATGCCGCCCATGCAGAAGCCGATGAGGCCGACGCGCGCGCAGCCCGTGGCCGTCGCTGCCTCTTCGAGATCGCGCAGGGCATCGGCGTCGCGCTTCGCTCCGACCGCCGCGAACCTCGGCTCCACGTCCAGGCCCAGTGGCGGACCGGGGAAGGGTTCTACCGCGACGACGGCGTAGTCGTGCTCGAGGGCGATCCGCGCGGAGAGGTCGTCGAAGAGCGGTCGCAACCCGAAGATGTCCGGGGCGATGACCAGACCGGCGACGGGTTCACCGGCCGGCCGGGCAACCTCGGCCTCGGTACCGGACGGCAAGGTGATCCGCATCCCCCGATGCTCGCACAGCAAGGCGCCGAGGGAAGCGCCAGCGAACACGCGGCGCGAGGAGGAAGCGCCGCGGACGACGAGCCCGCCATCATCACGAGTAGCGGTCGAGGATGCTGCTCTCGGCGAGCTTGGACAGGCCGTCCTTGATGGCGCGAGCCCGGACCTCACCGACCCCCTGGACGTCTTCGAGCTCGTGCAGGGTGGCCCGCATGATCTTCTGGAGGCTGCCGAACCGCCCGACCACCTGGTCGATGACCCCTTCAGGCAGGCGTGGCACCTTGGCCAGCAGCCGAAAGCCGCGCGGCTGGAGGTTCGACTCCAGGTCCATGTCGTGGGGCAGGCGAAGGATCGCGATCATCGTGCGCGGGTCGAGCAGCGCATCGGTGTCGATGCTGGCCAGCGCTTCAAGCGCGTCGTCGACGGACATGTCGAGGTCGTAGAGGTAGTCCTGGATGACGAGCCAACGGTCGTCCTCCAGGTCGCCGAGCAGCTCGTCGAGCTGCAGGCGGATGAGCCGAGCGTCGACCCCGAGCTCGATGATGTAGGTCTCGATCTCTTCGGCGAT
>CAZTVJ010000453.1:0-2165 GCA_964616935.1 uncultured Acidimicrobiales bacterium
CGACAAGGTGGTCGAGAAGGCCAAGGCCATTGCGGCCCACCAGCTGGACGCGTCCGAGGACGACCTCGAGTTCGTGGACGGCACGTTCAGCGTGTCGGGCTCGCCGGAGAAGGCCATGCCGCTGGCCGCCATCGCCTTCGCGGCGTTCACCGCCCACAACCTGCCCGACGGCATGGAGCCCAACCTCGAGGCGTCGGTCACCTACGACCCGCCCAACTTCTCGTGGCCGTTCGGCACCCACATGTGCGTCGTCGAGGTCGATACCGAGACCGGGGCGGTCGAGGTGCTCAAGTACGTCGCCGTCGACGACTGCGGGGTCCAGATCAACCCGCTCATCGTTGACGGGCAGGTCCACGGCGGCGTGATCCAGGGCCTGGCCCAGGCGCTGTTCGAGGAAGCGGTCTACGACGACGACGGGAACCTCAAGACGTCGACGCTGGCCGATTACCTCGTGCCGGCGGCGTCGGACGTGCCGCCGGTCCTCAGCGAGCACACCGTCACGCCCTCGCCCACCAACAGCCTGGGCGTCAAGGGCATCGGCGAGGCAGGCACCATCGGTGCCGCCCCCGCCGTCATCAACGCCGTGGTCGATGCGCTCTCCCACCTGGGCGTGCGTGACATCCTGATGCCGGCCTCACCCCAGCGGGTGTGGCAGGCCATCCAAGCAGCCGCCGGAGGTACCTCGTGATCCCTGCCCCGTTCGACTACCAGCGGGCCGAGTCCGCCGACGAGGCCATCGCCCTCATCGGTCAACACGGCGACGAGGCCAAGTTCCTGGCCGGTGGCCACTCGCTGCTGCCGCTCATGCGGCTGCGACTGGCCCAGCCGACCGTGCTGGTCGACATCGGCCGGCTGCAGGACCTGTCGTACATCCGCGATGCAGGTGACCACATCGCCATCGGCGCCCTCACCCGCCACCGCGACGTCGAGACGTCCGAGCTGCTCAAGGCCCAGGTTCCGCTGCTGGCCACGGCCGCCTCCCACGTGGGCGACCCCCAGGTGCGCCACCGGGGCACGATCGGTGGGTCGATCGCCCACGCCGATCCGGCGTCGGACCTTCCCGCCACGGTGCTCGCCCTCGGCGGATCCTTGGTGGCCAAGGGTCCGGGTGGCGAGCGGGTGATCGCGGCCAGCGATTTCTTCACCGGGTTCCTGGAATCGGCGCTCGCCCCTGACGAGCTGCTCACCGAGGTCCGGGTACCGAAGGTGCCGGGCGCCGGGTGGTCGTTCCAGAAGTTCAACCGGCGCGCTCAGGATTGGGCGATCGTCGGGGTGGCTGCGGTGCACAACGGCACCACGGGCGTCGCCTTGGTGAACATGGCCTCGACGCCGGTGTTCGCCCAGGCCGTGGTGGATGCCCTGGCCGGTGGCGCGTCGGCGGCCGAGGCTGCGCAGAAGGCGGCCGACGATGCCGCGCCCTCGGCCGATCTGAACGCCTCGGTGGAGTACCGCATCCACCTGGCCAAGGTCCTGGTGCGAAGGGCGTTGGAGGAAGCGGGCGCCTAGCGCTCGCTGCTCCCACGCAGCACCAGACAGCGAGGCCGGCGCCCGGGGGGTGCGCCGGCCTCGTTCGCGTCTCCGCCGTCACCTCCTGTTGACCCCCGTCCGCCCGATATCACCTGGTGACGGCCTCGCGCGGAATGCACGTGGATGCCGTGGGAGGCAGGCGAGAAGTGGATGCTGGGTCGGCGAAGGCTCGGTGGACCTACCGGAGCTCGAACTGGACGCTGGCCCGCTGGGCGATCAGGGGCACGATGACCTCGGTCCTGGCCCGGTCGTGGGCGGGGTGGGTGTCGTACGCCCGCCAGCCGTCCACGTCGTCGAAGTCGCCGACGATGGCATAGTCGTAACGCCCGACGGCCAGACCGAGATCCGCCCCATGCGTGTAGCTGCGGATGGTGTCGATCTGGGCGGGCAGCGCGTCGAGCGCAGCAGTCACCCCGCCACCTGCTCGGCGGTGGTGCCCTCGATCCAGGTGAGCAGCACGATGTGGCGCAGCATGGAGCGAACCCTACGACTCAGAGCAACCCGGCGTAGGCCCCACCGTCCACCTGGAGATGCGCGCCGGTCACGAACCGCGCCGGCTCCGAGCACAGGAACGCCACGACCTTGCCGAAGTCGCCGGCGTCACCCACGAACCCGGCGGGGATGCCGAAGGCCGATGC
>CAZTVJ010000454.1:0-8072 GCA_964616935.1 uncultured Acidimicrobiales bacterium
GGTGCGCTCTTACCGCACCGTTTCACCCTTACCTGTTTTTGCTTGCGCAAATCATCGGCGGTTTGTTCTCTGTTGCACTTTCCGTCATGTCACCATGCCTTGCCGTTAGCAAGCACGTTGCCCTGTGGAGTCCCGACCTTCCTCGACCCTTGACCCGAGAGCTGCGGGCCGCGGCCACCCGGCCGGCTCACCACCAACAAGTCTACGAACTTGCGCGCCAGGCCGCGCCAGGCGCGGCGCGGCGTGCACATGACACCGGGAGGCGGGCGACGGGGCGCAGGCACAGCGAGGTGCGGGCTACTCCTCGTTGTACTCGTACATGTACGAGTTCGGGCCGAGCGGGTCGGCGTTCAGGGTCTCGATACCGATGGTGATCTGCACCGAGGTGAGGGGCTGGAACGCGCCTGGCACCTGGAAGACCGGGGCGAGATCCGCCGCGCCCCCGATGTCAGGCTCGGTCGTGGTGGTCGCTCCGGGAGCGACGGTCGTCGCCGTCGCGTCCGGCGGCTGTTGCTGCGCTGGCACGACGAGGCTGCCGGGGATGGCCTTGGCCAGGACGGCGGCGTGGCGGGCTTCGATGCCCCCGACCGACATGATCGAGCCGCGTAGGCCGGGCTTGGTGAGCAGTGGCGTGAACTGCTGGTACGTCTCGGCCGCAAGGTTCTCCACACCGAAGGCGATCTGCACGATGTCCTCGGGCTTGTTGCCGTCCTTCGCCGCCAGCGCGAACGCGGGCACGACGATGGCGGCCTGCACGACAGGGTTGACCTCGTCGAAGGGCTTGCCCCCGTTGCTGGAGGTCAGGCGCGAGAACAGCTCGGCGTGCTCGGCGTGCTGGTCGCGGAAGGTCTTGGCCACGTCGGCCAGCGCCGCGGGCAGGACCCCGAGCGCCAGCGCCCGGTCATACGCGTCGATGGCGCTGTACTCGAGCGAGGACGACGTGCGCAGGTAGGTGCTGTCGGTGACGGTGCGGGTGGGTGCCTTGGTCGTGCTCGGTGACGTGCCGGCGATGGGCACGGCGCCTTCACCACCCTGACCGCCGCAGGCCGCGAGGACCGCGGCCGACGCCACCGACAGCCCGCCGAGCTGCAGGAAGCGCCGGCGGGCGAGGGGCCCGGCGAGGGCCTGCGCTCGGTCGGCTGCGCTGACCCCGGGGTCCTCGAGGAGGCGACCGAGCAGCTCGCGGAGCGGACCCATCGCTTCGGCCTGCTCGCGCCGGACATCCCTGAGCTCGCGGCGGAGCTCGTCGTTGCTCAACTCCATGGAGCTCACCTCGCGACGATCGGGTACTCGGACGGGGTGACGCCGTCATCGGGCGTCTCGAAGCTGGGCGAGATCTCGTCGAGCGGCAGCTCGAGGGCCTGGCCGATCACGACCGCGTGGCGCGCCTCGATCGGCAGGATGCTGGCCACGGTGGTGGCCGGGTTCGTGCCCTCTAGCTGCCCGAGGACGGCGACGTAGGTGCTGGCCGCTGTGGTCTCGAGGTCGAAGGCGATCTTCAGCACCTCGGTCTCGGTGCGAGCCGCTTCGATGAGCGGCCCGAACACAGCGAGGATCGACTGGTTGGCGATGCCGAGGGCCGCCTTGCCCGCCAGCCCGGCGAAGGCCTGCGCGTGCTGCTCGTGGTGGCCAGCGAACGCGAGGGCGATGGGGAGGACGCCCGAGCCAGCCAGCTTGGGGGCGGCCAGCACGTATGCCTGCACCGCTGCCAGCTCCAGGGATTGTGCGAACGCCAGGATGACGAGATCCTCGTTGGTCGGTTGCTTCGGCGGTGTGGTGGTCGTCGTGGTCGCCGCGGGTGGCGTCGTGGTGGTGGTCTGAGCGCCCGCGGTCACGGCGGACATGGCGATCGTGGTGGTGCCCACCGTCAGGACCGCTCCACCCAGGCCAAGTCCTCGCAGGAAGCTCCTGCGGCTCGCCCGCGTCTCGGCGTCGGCGGCGAAGATCGTGTTGCCGAGGTCGTCGTGGAGCGATCGCATCGCCTCGTGGTGCTCGTCGTCCACCTCGGCGGCGAGGCGTCGGAGTCGGTTCAGATCCACGCAGGGAGCTCCTTGGTAGGGGTGTGCGGCCGCGAGCCGCCCAACTCTAGAAGTCGAGGGCGGACAGGGACGGAATCCACGCCTTGGCCCGGTCGACGGCGTCGGCCCACTGGGCCCGGTCGAGTGGCGGCCCCGGCGCCACGATGCGGGCTGGCGCCCAGGCCGACGCCAGGTCGTCGACGCCCTTCCAAGTGCCGATGGCCATTCCGGCGAGAAACCCCGCGCCCAGGGTTGTGGCGTCGGCGACAGGCGAGACCTCGACCGGGCGCTGGCTCGCGTCGGCCAACGCCTGGACGAACGTGGGGTTGGCCGACATCCCACCGTCGACGCGCAGCGCCGGCACCGCAACGCCGGTATCGGCCTCGGCCGCCTCGACGAGGTCGGTGCCCCGGTGGGCGATCCCCTCCAGCACGGCCCGGACGATCTCCGGACGTCCCGTGCCGCGTGTGACGCCGAGGAGGGAGCTGCGAGCCCCATAGTCCCAGTGAGGCGTGCCAAGACCGAGGGGTGCCGGCACGTAGACGACGCCGCCCGAGTCGGTGCAGCTCGACGCGACGTCGTGGCTCTCGGCCGCCGTCGTGAGAAGGCCGAGATCGTCGACGAGCCACTCCAAGCTTGCGCCGGCGGCCAGCATGATGGCTTCCACGCCCCAGGTGATCTCGCCGTCGCGGGACCACGCAACGATCGGGAAGGTGCCGTGGGGTCCGCGCTCGCCTGCGGTCGGCGCCTCCCCGCCGAGGTTCACGTCGAGCATGCCGCCGGTCCCGAAGGTGATCTTGGCCTGACCGGACCGAACGCAGGCCTGGCCCGCCAGCGAGCTCTGCTGGTCGCCGACGAGCGCGACGATCGGCGGCCGGCCGGCCAGCACGGACGCCTCGCCGACCACGCCGATCGTGTCGACCAGGTCGGGAAGCATCGCCGGGGGGATGCGAAGGGCATCGAGCACCGGCTCCGCCCACCCCTGGGCATCGGCCGTCAAGAGCCCCGTCACGCCTGCGTTCGAGCGATCGGTGACGTGCAGCGCGCCACCGGACAGCGTCCACGCGATCCAGGTGTCGACCGTGCCGAAGCACAGATCGCGCTCACGGTTCGCGTCGTAGGTATCGAGCAGCCAGGCGAGCTTGGTGGCGGATTGGTTCGGTGCGAGGCGCAGACCGCTGCCCGCCAGCTCGAGGCAGGTACCCACGGTGCGCAGGTCCTGCCAGCCGAGCGCCGGCCCGACGGGTGCACCCGTGGCGCGGTCCCAGACGATGGTCGACGCTCGCTGGTTCGTGATGCCGACGCCGTCCACGGGGCCGCCGGCGGCCAGGGTGGCGGACACGACGTCGAGGACGGCCGCCGCCATCGCGGTTGCGTCGAACTCCACGAGCCCGGCGAACGGGGTGGACGGCGGGAACCGACGATGGTTGACGTGGTCGATCGTGGCGTCTGGTCGCACGATGGCCGCCCGCAGGCCGCTCGTGCCGACGTCGATGACGAGGATGCTCAAACCTGGCCTCCGGTCCGGGGGCGGCTCCTGATGCGTCCACCGATCAATCCTCCGATGGCGCCGGCCACCAGCGCGAGCACGGCGCTCGACAGGATGCGAGACCAGCTGATCGAGTCGCTGGTGAGCAGGCGCCGCAGGATGCCGACGGCCTGAACGACCACGAACAGCACGGCGGCGGTGACGATGCCGTGGGTGAGCGGCGAGCCGACCTGCTGCGAGTGCGCGGCCACGGCGCCGCCGACCACGAGCCCGACCAGGACGACGAGCACGGCCACGCCGCCGAGCCAGCCCAGGTCGTCGCTGTCACTGGCCCACAGGCCGACGAGCGCGGCGGGCACGGCGATGACCGCGGCGACGGTGACGCCGCGGGCCACGGACGGGGGATCGAGCTCGATCACGGCCAGGCCACCTCTCCGAACGGTGATGGCAGGTCGAGCTTGCCGGGGTTCAGGATGCCAACCGGATCGAGGGCCGCCTTGACGGCCACGAGGACGTCGAAGGCCGAACCGAGCGCCTCGCGCAGGAACCGGGCCCGGTTCAGACCGACGCCATGGTGGTGGCTCAGTGCGCCGCCGGCCGCGAGCACGGCGCGGGTGCCGGCATCCCACAGAGCCACGTACGTCTCGTCGCGCTCGTCGGCCGGCGGCCGAGCGGCGAAGGTGAAGTAGAGGCACGCACCATCGGTGTAGCTGTGGCTCTGGTGTGCAGTGGCGGACAGGCAATGGGGCACCGCTCGAAGGGCCGCCGTCGTGGCGGCATAGATGCTGGCGAGGCGCGACCACGGGGCGGCGATCTCCATCGTGTCGACGACGAAGCCCTTGGCCGTCAGCGACTCCAGCGCGCTGACGTCGTTGCGGTGCCCCAGCCAGCGCGCGACGAGCGCGTCGTCCAAGCGCTCGGCGGCCGCGCACTCCTCGCCGACGATGGCCAGCGTCGCCTCGACGAGCGCCGGTTCGGCCTCGTCGAGCACCAACAGCACGTTCGCCCCGTCAGTGCCGTACGAGCGCTTCGACTCGGCCTCGTCGTAGAGCCGGAGCACGGCGGGGGTGGCACCGCGGCGAAGGATGCGACGGCAGGCATCCAGGCCGGCTCCGAACGTCGGGAACCCAAAGGCGGCCCGGCCCTCGGCGGGTGGCACCGGTCGGGCCCGCAGCCGGGCGCCGGTGATGACCCCCAACGTGCCCTCGCTGCCGACGAAGAGCTGGGTGAGGTCGGGCCCGCAGGCCATGCGGGGATGGCCGCCGGTGGTCACCTGCCGACCATCGGCGAGCGAGACGTCCAAGCCGACCACGATGTCCTCGATCTTGCCGTATCGGGTGGAGTACTGGCCCGCCGATCGGCACGCCAGCCAACCGCCGACGGTCGACAGCTCCATGGACTGGGGCCAATGGCCGAGGGTAAGGCCATGCATGGCCCGCAGCTCGGCGTCGAGCTCGTGGCCGAAGGTGCCGGCGAGGACGTCGACCACGAGGCTCTCGTCGTCGACGCCGACGATGCCCTGCAGCCCGGTGAGGTCGAGCACCACGCCGCCGAACACTGGCACCGACGCCCCGCAGACGCCGCTGCGGCCGCCGGCGGCGGTGACGGGCACGCCGGCTCCGTGGCAGATGTGCAGCACCGCCGCCACCTCGGCCGCGGTTGCAGGCCGACAGACGGCCGCGGCCAGGCCGGCAACCTGGCCCTGGAGCGCCCAGGCCATGGCCAGCGGCCACCAGTCGCGGCTGGCCTCGGCGCACCGGCCGGCATCGACGAACACCTCGGCGCATGCCTCGCCGAGCCGGGCGACCACGTCGTCGCCAACTCCGAAGGCTGCGGTGCTGGTCCTGGCCCGGACCTCGCGAGCATCGCCGGCGAGGGCGATGGGCGGCGTCGGGCGGGCCATGCGCTGCTCAGGCTCCCAGGGCCGCGTCGAGCGCGGTCTCGGGCAGCCCGGCCGCCTCACGCTCGTGGGCCACCGAAGCGGTGTAGTCCTTCACCTGGCGCTCCCGCTCGGCGGCATCCCAGCCGAGGAAGGGCGCCAGGAGGGCGGCAACACCGGGAGCCGCAGCCACCGAACCGTCACGGGCCAGCAGGCGGGCGCGAGTGCGCCGGCTGAGCACGTCATCGAGCGTGGTGACCATCTCGTGGCGCGCCGCGAACACCGCCTCGGCCCGCAGGTACGGCAGCCCGGCCACGAGCGGGCGGGCCAGGGAGTCGTCGTCGCGCACCAACCGTTCCACCGCGGCCGCCTCGGTGCCGTACCGGCTGGCCAGATGGGTGGACGGGCTGCCCTCGGCCGGTTCCTCGTAGCCGTCGGCACCGACGAGCCTCACGCGCTTGGTGTGGCTGCGGCCCTTGCGATCGAGGGTTCCCATGGCCTCGTCGACGGCATCCGCGGCCATGCGGCGATAGGTGGTGAGCTTGCCGCCCGTGACCGTGATGACCGCGCTGGGGGAGCGGGCCACCTTGTGGCGGCGCGAGAGGTCCGCGGTGCGCCCACTCGAAGCGCTCTTCACGAGCGGGCGCAGCCCGGCCCACGTGCCCAGGATGTCGTGCTCGGTGACGCCCGTCGTCACGCTGGCGTTGAGCGCCCGCAAGACGTAGGCGATGTCGTCGGGTGTGCACTGCGGATCATCGAGCGGACCGTCGTAGTCGGTGTCGGTGGTGCCGACGTAGGCCATCTCGCCCCACGGCACGATGAACAGGCTGCGCTTGTCCTTCGGCACGGGGATGACGGCGGCGATGTCGGACTGGATCTTCGTCCACGGCACGGTGATGTGGATGCCCTTGGCCGGCCGGAGGCTGTCGGGGTCGCGGCCCTCATCGAAGGTGCGCACCTCGTCGGCCCACACGCCAGCGGCGTTCACGACCACCCGGCAGCGCACCTCGAATCGCTGGCCGTCCGCTTCGACGGTGGCCGACTCGACGCGGCCAGCGTCGTCCTTGGTGAGCGCGCACAGGCTGGCATAGGTGGCGATGGCGGCGCCATGGGCGGCGGCCGTGCGGGCCACGGCGAGGCAGAGCCTGGCGTCGTCGGCGCGGGCGTCGTAGTACAGGTAGGCGCTGGCCAGGCGCTCCGGGGGCAGCGTGGGAAGGTGCTGCAGCGCCTCTTCCTTGGTGAGGCGCTGGTGGATCTTGCCGATGCGTGCCCCGCCCGTGAGGTCGTACCCCCACATGGCCATGCCCAGCGCGCGGGCGACCTTCGGCGGCCTCACCCCGCCCTTGGTCAGGATCGGGATGAGGAAGGGCAACGTGCGCACCAGGTGCGGGGCCAGCTTGCGGAGCCGTTGGCGCTCGGCCAGCGCCTCGTAGACGAGCGCCACCTCACCCTGCTGCAGGTAGCGCAGCCCGCCATGGATCAGCTTGGAGCTCTTCGACGAGGTGCCCGAGGCGATGTCGCCCTTGTCGATCAGGGCGGTGCGCAGGCCCCGTGAGGCGGCATCGAGCGCCACGCCCACGCCGGTGATGCCGCCGCCGACGACCAGGACGTCGAACGTCTCGTCGGCTAGGCGGCGCAGCATCGAGCCGCGGTCGAAGGCGATCGGGGTCACAGTGGACGATCCTAGGGGGCGGTCAGCTCCGGGCTGCGAGCGCACGGACGACCATCTCGTCAAGGGCCGCCCGGGCGCGTCGTAGCGTCGTCGTCGCCCCGAGGGCGATCAGCGCGGGGACGGCGGACGGGTCGGGCAGGAGCTCGACGCACACGACCAGGTCCCAGGCGGGGTCGTAGGAGCGGGCTGCGTCGCCGGCCCGGAGCAGGAAGCCGTCGGCGGCCTCGATCCCCACGAGCATGGCCAGGTTCGCCCGGCAGCGAGCCAGGTCGGACTCGATGGGGCCGACGCAGGCGTTCGCCCAGTCGACCACGGCCGAGGCCACACCTCGGTGGAACAAGATGTTGGCCGGGTGGAGGTCGCGGTGGATCGGGCGGACGTCGCCAACGGGCCGGGTAGGCCCGGTGACCAGGTCGATCGCCCGCGCCCAGGCGTCCTGGTGCGGCGACCAGCGTGGCGGCTCGGGATGGGGCGGGAACCAGGGCGCATAGATCGGGAGCTTCCCGGCAGCCACCTCCCAGGCCGCCATGCGGTCGTGGACCTCGCCCAAGCCGTCCAGCCAGCCGTGACCCTCGGTGACCCGCGGGCGGCCTGCCAGGCGGGTCATCAACAGGGCGGGCTTGCCGGCGTGATCGCCGGTGGGGTCGGCGGCCACCAGCTCGGGTGCAGGGATGGGCGCCGATCGAGCGGCCGACAACGCCTGCACCTCGCGCGTCACGAGGTGGGCACCGTCGCCGGCCCACCGAGGATCGGCGTAGCGACGCAGGGCGAACCGACGAGCGCCCCCGGTCGGGTCGACGATCGTGAGCTCGTGGACCACCGACGACGTGGCGCCGGGAAGCCTTCGCACCCGCACGACCCGGCCACCTGACGCCCGTGCCGCCCAGGCCAACGCCCCGGCCGGAGGCGGGGATCGGAGGGGCTGCTGGGGTTGGTCGGTACCGCCGCGCGCGTCCGCCACCCCGCCAGTCTCGCCGCCGATTGGCGCCCCGCCGATCCGCGCCCCGCCGATCC
>CAZTVJ010000455.1:0-10439 GCA_964616935.1 uncultured Acidimicrobiales bacterium
GCCGTGGATGGGGATCGTCGTCATGCTGATGGGAGTTCGGGCCGTGAAGCGGGCGGCGCCGCGCAAGTACGAGACGCTCGCGCTCGACAAGCTGAAGCCCGGTCAGTCCATCTCCATCACCTCGGCCCCGCGCCGCAGCGACGGCAAGCGCGCCTGACGACGAGCCAGAGGGCACCGCAGGACGCGAGACTGGGCGGGTGAAGGTCGTCCTGCGCAATCCGAGACGAGAGCTGGAGGTTGCCGGGCCGATCCGCGTCCACGCCCTGCTCGACCGCCTCGAGGTGAACCGCGAGTCGGTGCTGGTCATCCGGGGCGACACCCTCGTGCCGGGCGACGAGCTGCTCGACGACTCGGACCTCGTGGAGATCCGGCCCGTGATCTCCGGCGGGGCGTGACGGTGCCCGCATGAAGTGCCGGGTCTGTCGCGGTCCGGCCGTGATCGACCTGCCGCGGCACAACGCCAACTTCTGCACGGAGCACTTCCTGCGCCTGTGCCGCGACCAGGTGACCAAGGCCATCGAGCAGCACGCCATGATCGAGCCGGGGGACCGCGTGCTGGTGGCGGTCTCGGGGGGGAAGGACAGCCTGGCTCTGTGGGACCTGCTGCTCGGGTTGGGCTACGCCACCGACGGGCTGTACGTCGGGCTGGGCATCGGCGACTACTCCGACGCCTCCGCCACCTACGCGCGCGACTTCGCCTCGGCCCGCGGCCTGACGCTGCACGAGGTCTCGCTGCGCGACGACTACGGCTATGACGTGCCCACTGCCGCGAAGGCCACCCGGCGGGTGCCCTGCTCGGCCTGCGGGCTGTCGAAGCGCCACCTCTTCGACCGGGCCGCGCGCGACGGCGGCTACGACGTGCTGGCCACCGGTCACAACCTCGACGACGAGGCGGCGGTGCTGTTCGGGAACGTGCTGCGCTGGGACGCCGACTACCTGGCCCGCCAGCTGCCCGTACTCGCGGCGCGCGAGGGCTTCCCGCGCAAGGTGAAGCCGCTCGTCCGGCTCTCCGAGCGCGAGATGGCGGCCTACTGCGTGCTGCGTGGCATCGACTACCTCGTCGAGGAGTGCCCGATGGCGATGGGGAACAAGCACCTCGGGTACAAGGACGCGCTGAACGCCATCGAACGCGACTCGCCCGGGTCGAAGGCCGCGTTCTACTTCGGGTTCCTCGAGCGGGCATCGACGTTGTTCCGGACGACCGCCGACACCGATGGCGTGGAGCTCCAACCCTGCATCGAGTGCGGCGCCCCGACGCCGGGGGAGGTGTGCGCCTTCTGCCGCCTCGTCGCGACCTCACGGGGTCACGCCGCCGTGCCCGTGCCGGCACCGAAGTCGAGGCGCCGTTCCGGCGACGGACGACCCGTGAGCCGACCGTGACGCGGGTACCCGGTTGAGCGGGCCGTTCGAGGTCGGCGACAAGGTGCTGCTCTTCGACGCGAAGGGCCGCCGCTACCTGCTGACGCTGAAGGAGGGCGGCGAGTTCCACAGCCACGCCGGCTACGTCGGTCACGACGAGCTCGTGGGTCGTCTCCCGGGCACGACGATCCGCTCGACGAAGGCCCAGCCGTACACGGCGCTGCGGCCCACGCTCGAAGAGTTCGTGCTGAAGATGCCTCGCGGCGCGCAGGTGATCTACCCGAAGGACCTCGGCCAGATCCTGATCCTGGCCGACGTCTTCCCGGGGGCGCGGGTCCTGGAGAGCGGCGTCGGCTCCGGCGCGCTCAGCATGGCCATGCTGCGGGCGGGTGCCGACATCGTCGGCTACGAGCTGCGGGCCGACTTCGCGGCCAAGGCACAGGAGAACGTCGGCGCGTTCCTGGGGCGATCCGTGATGGACCGATACCGGGTCGAGCTGCGCGACTGCTACGAGGGCATCGACGAGTCCGACGTCGATCGCATCGTGCTCGACCTGCCCGAACCCTGGCAGGTCGTGCCGCATGCGGAGAAGGTGCTGGTGGGGGGCGGCATCCTCTGTGCCTACACGCCCAGCATCACCCAGGCCGTGCAAACGCGTGAGGCGTTGACCGGTTCGTCGTGGTTGGAGGCCCGCACGCTGGAGGTCCTGCTGCGCACCTGGCACGTGGAGGGGCAGGCCGTGCGGCCCGATCACCGCATGGTGGCCCACACGGGCTTCTTGACCACGGCCCGCTACCTGGGCTGACGGCGGCGCCCGCTACGGCTACTCGGCCTCGATGAAGATGCACTCGCCGGGGCACTCCTCGGCGGACTCGATGACGGCGTCGAGCTGGCCGTCAGGGATCTCGGCCATGCCCTCGGCGCCCTGGGGGTTGCCCTGGGCCGTGGCGTAGACCTTGCTGCCATCCTTGACGTAGGCGAGCCCGTCGTCGAGCAGGGTGAACACGTCGGGGGCGATCTCCTCGCAGAGGCCGTCGCCCGTGCAGAGATCCTGATCGATCCAGACCTTCATCCGTTCGCCTTTCGCGTAGGCCGTGATCTCGACGGCAGCACACCGGCCGAGAAACAGTTTACACGGGGCAGACCGTGAAAACAAAGATGCCAGGAGATACCGCTCGCGGTTGGAGGCGCTGTAGGTTCGGCCTTCGAGAGCAGGCCGACGACAGCCAGGGAGGTGACCGTGGCCGACGAGACCGCACGCCGAATGGCGGCCCACGAGGCCGAGCTCGCCGAGCTGCGTGAGCACGCTCGCACGCTCGAAGAGGAGGTCGTGTCGCTGCGGCGCAAGCTGGCGGATGCGCCCAAGCGCGTCCGCACGCTGGAGGAGCGCCTGCTGGAGGCCAAGGGCCAGCTGGCCCAGGCAGTGTCCCAGAACGAGAAGCTGTCGTACACCCTGCGCGAGGCGCGTGAGCACATCGCGGCGCTGCGCGAGGAGGTCGACAAGCTCACGCAGCCACCCTCGGCCTACGGCGTCGTGGTCGGCAAGAACGACGACGGCACCGTCGACGTGCTGTCGAGCGGCCGCAAGATGCGCGTCGCGCTCCATCCCGAGATCGACCCCGACGAGCTGCAGCGCGGCCAGGAGGTCGTGCTGAACGAGAGCTTCAACGTCATCCTGGCCCGGCGGCCCGAGGTGGCCGGTGAGGTGGTGACGCTGAAGGAGGTCATGGAAGACGGCGTGCGGGCCATGGTCGTCGGCCGCGCCGACGAGGAGCGCGTCTGCGAGCTGTCCGACGACCTGCGCGGCGTTCGTCTGCGCTCGGGCGACACGTTGCTGATGGACGTGCGCTCGGGTCTGCTGCTCGAGCGCCTCCCACGGCCAGAGGTGGAGGACCTGCTGCTCGAGGAGGTGCCCGACATCACGTACTCCGACGTCGGCGGGCTCGACGTCCAGATCGAAGCCATCGCCGACGCGGTCGAGCTGCCCTTCCTGTACCAGGAGCTGTTCGCCGAGCACCGCCTCCCTGCGCCGAAGGGCATCCTGCTCTACGGCCCGCCGGGCTGCGGCAAGACGCTCATCGCCAAGGCGGTGGCGAACTCCCTGGCCCAGAAGGTCGCCGAGACGATGGGGGAGGGAAAGGGCCGCAGCTACTTCATCAACATCAAGGGGCCCGAGCTGCTCAACAAGTACGTCGGCGAGACCGAGCGTCAGATCCGCCTCGTGTTCCAACGGGCTCGGGAGAAGAGCGAGGAGGGGTGGCCGGTCATCGTGTTCTTCGACGAGATGGACTCGATGTTCCGCACCCGTGGTACGGGCATCTCCTCGGACATGGAGTCCACCATCGTGCCCCAGCTCCGCGCCGAGATCGACGGCGTGGAAGGCCTGAAGAACGTCATCGTGATCGGGGCCACCAACCGGGAGGACCTCATCGATCCGGCCATCCTGCGCCCGGGCCGCCTCGACGTGAAGATCAAGATCGAGCGCCCCGACAAGGGTGCGGCCCGCCAGATCTTCGCCCGGTACCTCACGACGGAGATCCCGTTGTCGGCGGCCGAGGTCGACGAGCTCGGTGGAGGTGACGCGGCCGTCGCCGTCGCGCAGATGATCGCCACGACGGTCGACGAGATGTACCAGGAGGACGAGCACAACCGATTCCTGGAGGTCACCTACCAGAACGGCGACAAGGACATCCTGTACTACAAGGACTTCTCCTCCGGCGCCATGATCGAGAACATCGTGCGGCGCGCGAAGAAGCTGGCCATCAAGCGGCTCATCGCCGGCGGCGCGAAGGGCGTGTCCACCACCGACCTCGTCGACTCCATCAAGCAGGAGTACAAGGAGCACGAGGATCTGCCGAACACGACCAACCCCGATGACTGGGCCAAGATCTCCGGCAAGAAGGGCGAGCGGATCGTGTTCATCCGCACCCTCGTCACGAGCGAGAAGGACGCGCCCGAAGGCGGCCGCGCCATCGAGCGGGTGGCCACGGGGCAGTACCTGTAGGACCGCTCCGAAGCGGGCCGGACGACCCTTGCGCCCACCAGGGAGGGCGGTAGGGTCCGCGTGTGGCCATCCGGAAGGTCTGTGGCATCGAGACCGAGTACGGCATCCTGTTGCGTGGCGCCGGCGACGCGAACCCGATGGCCGCATCCTCGGTGCTCATCAACGCCTACGTGGCCCAGCTCTCGCGCAAGATCGGGTGGGACTTCGAGGACGAATCACCGGGTCGTGACGCCCGCGGCTTCCTGGCCGAAGGGGCGTTGTCGCCCGACGTGGAGACCCACCTCGTGAACGCCGTGCTCACCAACGGCGCCCGCTACTACGTCGACCACGCCCACCCCGAGATCTCCACGCCGGAGTGCTCGGATGCTCGTGAGATCGTCGTCTACGACCGGGCTGCCGAGGAGATCGTGCGGCTCTCGATGGCCGCGGCCCAGCGCCTGCTGCCCGAGGGCGGCGAGGTGATCGTGCACAAGAACAACTCCGACGGCAAGGGCAACAGCTACGGCTGCCACGAGAACTACCTCATGGCCCGGGATGTGCCCTTCGGCCGGATCGTCGCGCAGGTCACGCCGCACTTCGTCACCCGCCAGATCTATTGCGGCGCAGGCAAGGTGGGGTGCGAGGCCCCTGGCGTCGCGGCCGAGCAGGTGCCCTACCAGCTCAGCCAGCGCGCCGACTTCTTCGAAGAGGAAGTCGGGCTCGAGACGACGCTGAAGCGTCCGATCGTGAACACGCGAGACGAGCCCCATTGCGACAGCCAGAAGTATCGCCGGCTCCATGTGATCGTCGGTGACGCCAACCTGTCCGAGGTTGCCACCTTCGTGAAGGTGGGCACCACGGCGATCGTGCTCGCCATGATCGAGGACGACGTCCTGCCGACCGACCTCACCCTCGAGCGCCCGGTTTCGTCGATCAAGGACGTGTCGTGGGACCTGACGTTGGGTCGCACCATCCCGACCCGCGACGGGCGCCAGGTGACGGCGCTCGAGGTGCAGTGGCAGCTGCTCGAGCACGCCCAGAAGTACGAGCGCGAGCGCGGCCTGGAGTGCGTCGGTGACGAGGTGGGGGCCGAGGTGCTGCGGCGCTGGGAGGAGATCCTCGAGGGCTTGGAAGCCGACCCGATGCGGTTGGCGCGCCAGCTGGACTGGGTGGCGAAGCTGCGGATCGTGGAGGGCTACCGCGAACGTCACGACGTCGACTGGGGCGACGCCCGCCTGCGGGCGCTGGACCTTCAGTACCACGACATGCGGCCCGGACGGTCGTTGTACACCCGCGCCGGGATGGATCGCCTCACCGACGATGTCGAGGTGCAGGCGGCCATCAGCGAGCCGCCGCTCACCACCCGGGCCTACTTCCGCGGCAAGTGCCTGCAGAAGTGGCCCGACGACATCGTGGCCGCGAACTGGGATTCCCTCGTGTTCGACGTGGGCACAGATCCGCTGCGCAGGGTGCCCATGATGGAACCACTGCGTGGAACGGCCGCACATGTCGCTAGGTTGCTGGACGAGTGCACAACGGCGGCCGAGCTGCTCGATCGGCTCGGATCGTAGGGAGACACGACGAGATGGCAGAGCGAACCCAGAAGCAGCGCCCGGCGCCGCAGCGAACCGACGAGGTCGTCGAGGACGCGCCCGCGCCGGCCAAGCAGGGCGAGAAGCTGAAGGAAGAGCTGGACGATCTCCTCGACGAGATCGACGAGGTGCTCGAGGAGAACGCCGAGGAGTTCGTAAAATCCTACATTCAAAAGGGCGGCGAGTAACTCACGAAACAATCCTCGCACTTCCCCGGCGAGGCGAGCCGAGGAACGTGGAGTGGACACGGACGAACCGGGGAAGATCTGCCGCCTCTGCGGCGAACAGAAGGCGCTGACGGCCTTCTACGCCTCGACCGACATGCGGGACGGTTACCGCGGCGAATGCAAGCAGTGCAACCTGGCACACCAGGCGAGACGACGCCACGCCGATCCAGAGCTGCGCCGGCGAGCAGTCGAGCGGGCGCAGGCCTGGCGCCGTGACAACCCGGAGCGGTACGCCGACATGCAGCGAGAGTGGGCCGAGTCGGGACGCAAGGCAGCCTCGATGCGCAAGGCGCACCTGAAGCGGAAGTACGGCATCACGCCCGATGACTACGAGAGGCGTCTCCAAGGCCAGGGTGGGGGGTGTGCCATCTGCGGGGCACCACCGAGAGCCGGCCAGAGCCTCCACGTCGACCACGACCATCAGACCGGGCGCGTCCGCGGCCTCCTGTGCTTCAACTGCAACGCCGGCATCGGCAAGTTCATCGACGACCCGGAGTTGCTTCATCGGGCAGGCGACTACGTGAGCATCCAGCGCCGCATCGCAGCGTTGACCGCGCGCCGGTAGCCTGCGGCCACTTATGACGTTGCCCACCTTCCCGCCGGGGAGCGACCCAGGACCGAGCATGCCGGATCTGCTCCGCCGGGTCGGTCTCGATCCCTACACCCCCACCAGTGCCGGTGACGGCCGCATCGACGTGCCCCACGCCACCACCTGTGTGGCCGTCCGCTACGCCGATGGTGTCGTGATGGCGGGGGACCGGCGAGCCACGTCGGGCAACCTCATCAGCCACCGCACGATGGAGAAGGTCCTGCCGGCCGATCGCTACAGCGGCGTCGCCATCGCCGGTGCTGCGGGGCCCGCCATGGAGATGGTGAAGCTCTTCCAGCTGCAGCTCGAGCACTACGAGAAGGTGGAGGGCACCACGCTGAGCCTGGACGGCAAGGCCAACCAGCTCTCCATGATGGTGCGGGGCAACCTGCCGGCCGCGATGCAGGGCATGGTCGTCGTGCCCATCTTCGCGGGCTACGACACCCGCCGGGAGGTGGGCCGGTTGTTCGACTACGACGTCACCGGCGGCCGCTACGAGGAGCGTGACACGGCGGCCACGGGGTCCGGCAGCCTGCACGCCGGCACCGTCATCCAGGTCGGGTTCCGCGACGACATGAGCAGGGCCGATGCCGTCGACCTGTGCGTCAAGGCGCTCTGGGTGGCGGCCGACAACGACTCGGCCACCGGTGGCCCCGACCCGCTGCGCGGCATCTACCCCGTGGTGGCCACCATCTCGGCGAACGGCTTCGAGCGCGTCGGCGACGACGAGCTCGCCGAGCGCTTCGCGCGGATGGCCCAAGGGATGCAAGGCGGTGCCGGGTCATGAGCATGCCGTGCCTCCTGGCCTCGCTCGTCTTCGCCTCCGCTCGGCTCGGCCTCGTCGCTGGCGCTTCCCTCGGCCGGTGTTCGCAAGGCGGTGCCGGGTCATGAGCATGCCGTTCTACGTTGCCCCTGAGCAGGTGATGAAGGATCGGGCGGACTACGCCCGCAAGGGCATCGCTCGGGGTCGGGCACTGGTCGCGCTCACGTATGCCGACGGCATCGTGATCGTGGCCGAGAACCCCAGCAACACCCTGCACAAGGTGAGCGAGATCTACGACCGCATCGCCTTCGCGGGCGTCGGCAAGTACAACGAGTTCGATCAGCTACGGGTCGCGGGCGTGCGTGCCGCCGACATCAAGGGTTACCAGTACAGCCGCGACGACGTGGATGCCCGGAGCCTGGCCAACCAGTACGCCCAGACGCTGGGCCAGGTGTTCACCCACGAGATGAAACCGCTGGAGGTGGAGATCCTCGTAGCAGAGGTGGGCCTCGTGCAGAGCGACGACGTGATGTTCCACATCCTCTACGACGGCACCGTCGTCGACGAGCA
Organism: uncultured Acidimicrobiales bacterium; assembly: GCA_964616935.1. Classification (GTDB taxonomy): domain Bacteria; phylum Actinomycetota; class Acidimicrobiia; order Acidimicrobiales; family Ilumatobacteraceae; genus CAZTVJ01. The sequence continues at coordinate 8,084 of CAZTVJ010000455.1, forward strand.
CCGGATCAGTGTCCTCGGAGGCGACACCGATGCGGTGGCCGCCCGTGTGGAGGCTGGGTACCAGGACACGCTGGCCCTGGGCGAGGCGGTGAAGCTCGCCACCTCAGCGCTGGCCGGGACGGACCGCGAACTCGGGGCCGATGCACTGGAGGCGGCCGTGCTGTCGCGGCGCAATGGGCGCCGCCGCTTCCGTCGCCTCGAGGACGACGAGGTGGCCGGCCTGCTCGCGCCGACCTGAGGTCGCCCGTCAGCCGTCGCTGCTGGGCGTCGTCGGCGCGGGCGCGTCGGGTGTCATGCCCGATCCGAAGGCCACCCGGCCGATGCCGAACACCGAGACGGCGACGATGATGGCGACCACGAGCCACAGGGCCAGCGGCGCACGGCCCGCATCGGCCTCGCCGTCGGTCTCGTCGGCGAGGGCCATCAGCTCGGAGGCCAGCTCGAGGTCGGCCTCGTCCACGAACACATGGATCGGACCCATCGGGTAGGGGCCGCTGACACCACCCCGCAGCTCCCACACGACCCCCTCGCTCCCGAGGCGGGCCGCGATGATCCGGGCCTCGATCGGATCACCCACGGTGGTGACACGGACCATGCGCCCCGTCGGCATGCTCCGACGCTAGTGCCGGTACGGTGTGAGCGATGGAGCGGCGCATCTTCGGCCTCGAGAACGAGTACGGCGTCACGTGCACGCTCCGTGGCCAGCGCCGGCTCAGCCCTGACGAAGTTGCTCGCTACCTGTTCCGCCGGGTGGTCTCGTGGGGGCGTAGCTCGAACGTGTTCCTGGCCAACGGTGCCCGCCTCTACCTCGATGTCGGCTCCCACCCCGAGTACGCCACGCCGGAGTGCGACTCGATCTACGACCTGGTCGTCCACGACAAGGCGGGGGAGCGCATCCTCGAGCAGCTCCTGTCCAGCGCCGAGCAGCGCCTCCGGGAGGAGGGCATTCGCGGCGTCATCTACCTCTTCAAGAACAACACCGACTCGGCCGGCAACTCCTACGGGTGTCACGAGAACTACCTCACGAGCCGTCGCGACGACCTGGCCTACTACGCCGAGGTCCTCATCCCGTTCTTCGTGAGCCGCCAGATCTACGCCGGCGCGGGCAAGGTGCTCCAGACGGCGCGCGGTCCCCTCTACTGCATCGCCCAGCGCGCCGAGCACATCTGGGAGGGCGTGTCGTCGGCCACCACCCGCAGCCGCCCGATCATCAACACCCGGGACGAGCCCCATGCCGACGCCGAGCGCTATCGCCGTCTCCATGTCATCGTCGGTGACTCGAACATGAGCGAGTACACCACCTTCCTGAAGGTGGGCGCCACGTCGATCCTGCTGCGGATGCTCGAGGACCCGACGGTCGTGCTGCGGGACATGACACTGGAGAACCCCATCCGCGCCATCCGGGAGATCAGCCACGACATCACGTGCAAGCGCACCGTGCGGCTGGCCAACGGGCGTGAGGTGAGCGCGCTCGACATCCAGCGGGAGTACCTGGACCGAGCCCTTCGCTACGCCGACAGCAAGGGCTTCGGGCCGATGGAGGCGAAGGCGCTGGAGATGTGGGAGCACTGCATCACCCAGATCGAGAAGGATCCGCTCGAGCTCGACCGAGAGGTCGACTGGGTGATCAAGCACCGCTTGATGGAGGCATATCGAGCGAAGAACGACCTGGCGCTCGGCCATCCCACCATCGCGCTGATGGACCTCCAGTACCACGACGTGAACCGCGAGCGCAGCCTGTTCTACAAGATGCAGCGGCGCGGCCTGGTCGAGCGGTTGTGCGCCGACGCCGACATCGAGACGGCCATCGACACCCCCCCGCAGACCACGAGGGCGCGCCTCCGGGGCGAGTTCATCCGCCGGGCCAAGGAGCGCAAGCGGGACTACACGGTGGACTGGGTGCACCTGAAGCTCAACGATCAGGCCCAGCGCACCGTGCTCTGCAAGGACCCGTTCAAGTCGCGTGACGAGCGGGTCGAGAAGCTGATCGCCAGCCTGTAGCGGCGTGCCCAGCTTCGTCACCCGCACCGTCGTCCGCCTGCTGGCCGAACGGCGCGGCCTGCAGCGGGTCCAGCTCGATGACGGAACCCGCGCCTACGCCCTCGTCGACGTCGTCGGACCGGTGGCCGTGGGCGACCGCGTCGTCGTCAACACCACGGCGGTCGACCTCGATCTCGGTAGCGGCGGCTGCCACGTCGTGCACTGGAACCTGGCTCGGGACGAGTGGTCGCGGCCCGGTGCCGGGCACATCATGAAGCTGCGCTACACCAGCCTCCAGACCGACACCGGCGCCGCCGAGGACGACTATCGGGACGTGCTCGCCGAGGTTCCCGACCTCGCCGGTCTCGTCGTCGTC
>CAZTVJ010000456.1:0-8522 GCA_964616935.1 uncultured Acidimicrobiales bacterium
CGGACTTCGAGCAGCACTACTTCACGCTGTACGAGGGACGGCCCGACCTGCACGCTCAGCTGCGGGCCATGTGCGCGTTCGACCTGTTGGCCAACAACACCGACCGCAAGAGCGGTCACTGCCTGCTCGGCCTCGACGGCACCATCTGGGGCATCGACCACGGGCTGTGCTTCGCGGCCGACGAAAAGCTCCGCACGGTGATCTGGGAGTTCAGCGGCGAGCAGGTGCCCGCGGAGCTCCTGGGCGACGTGGCCCGCCTGGCCGACTGCGTGCCCCTCGAGCTGGCCACCCTCCTGGACGACGACGAGGTCGCGGCACTGCGGCGGCGCGCGGCCCACGTCGTCGACCGGGGGACCTTCCCGATCGACACGTCGGGCCACCGCTATCCGTGGCCGATGGTCTGAGGCCTTGCGAGCGGCCCCGTCGACGGACTCAGGGCAGGTTGACAACAGGTTGGCAAGATGCCGCGGGAGGCGGCGCAACTCGCACGAGAACCGGCCTCTGCGGCGTGGGCAGCACGACCTGGCGACGTCCCCTCGACGACGACCGCGCTCACGTCCCGAGCACCCGCCGGGTGTAGTCGTTGGCGAAGCGGCCGTCGGGGTCGAGCCGCCGGCGCACCGCCTGGAAGCGTTCCCACTGGGGGTACCGGGCCGCGAGCGTGGATGCGTCCTGGAAGTGCAGCTTGCCCCAGTGGGGCCGACCGCCGTAGTCGTCCATGATGCGCTCGACACCCTCGAAGTAGGGCCGGTACGCCATGCCCTCGAACACGTGCACGGCGAGGTAGCACGACGGCCGGCCCGATGCCGTGGACAGCGGGATGTCGTCGGCCGCCGTGAAGCGGACCTCGACGGGGAAGTTGAGCAGGAGCTGCTCGTCCTTCACGAACCGGCGGACGCGGTTGAGCGCCTCGGCGCACGCCGCTCGTGGGATGGCGTACTCCATCTCGTAGAAGCGCACCTTGCGGGGGCTGGCGAACACCCGGAAGCTCCGGTCGACGTAGGTGACCTGACCGGAGGAGGGAAGGGCCTTGGCCAGCTTCGGGATCCACGCCGGCCGCAGGCGCCCGACCCGGCAGAGCGCCCCGAACGCGTAGTTCTCCATCACGTAGTCGTCGCGCCACTCCCGCAGGCGGCCCCGCGACGCGAGCGGCTCCTGGGTGCGGTTGTTGGCCTTCGTGAGCACCCAGCCCGTGTGGGGGATCCAGAAGAACTCGAAGTGGTCGTTGCCCTCGACGTGGGCGTCGAGGTCGGCGAGGACGTCGTCGGCCCGCAGCGGCTGCTCGAGCACGCGCAGGTGGAACGACGGCACCACCTGGAGCGTGACGGTGGAGACGATCCCGAGAGCGCCGAGGCCGACCCGGGCGCTGTGGAAGATCTCGGGTTCCTCGTCGGCCGAACACGAGACGATCGAACCGTCCGCGGTCACCAGGCGCATGCCCACGATCTGGCCGGCCAGGCCGGTGAGCAGCGCGCCGGTGCCGTGCGTCGACGTCGAGGTCGCGCCCGCCACCGTCTGGTAGGCGATGTCGCCGAGGTTCGGCATCGCCAGGCCACGGCGGTCCAGCTCGAGGTTCAGATCTTCCAGGGTGATGCCGGCCTGAACGGTCACCTGGTACCGCTCGGTGTCGACCGACAGCACCTGGCCGTAGCGGTCGAGGACCACCTGGCAGCCGGTCGTGACGGCGATGTCGGTGAAGCTGTGACCCGACCCGACGACCTTGACGGGCCGGCCGTCGACGGCCGCCTGCTTCACGATCTGGACGAGGTCGTCCTCCGTCGCCGGATGCTCGACCGCCGCCGGTCGAGCCGACTGGTTGCGAGCCCAGTTGCGCCAGAGGCCAGGATCGGTTCGGGGCACGGGTCGAGCGTAGACCGCGCTCAGCTGCGGCCCTGCAGCGCCTCGATCAGCTTCGGCAGGACCTTGTGCACGTCGCCGACGATGCCCAGATCGGCGATGGAGAAGATGGGCGCGTCCTTGTCCTTGTTGATGGCGATGATGTTCTTCGAGCCCTTCATCCCCACCATGTGCTGAGTGGCGCCCGAGATGCCGGCGGCGATGTACACGGTCGGCTTGACCACCTTGCCCGTCTGGCCGACCTGGTAGCTGTACGGCACCCACCCGGCATCGACGATCGCCCGCGAGGCCCCCGGGGCACCCTTGAGCAGCTTGGCCAGCTGCTCGACCATCACGTACTTCTCGGCCTCGCCCAAGCCACGACCGCCCGACACGACGATGTCGGCCTCGTCGAGCTTCGGCCCGGTCGACTCCTCCGCATGGCGGCCCGTGACCGTGGCCGTGCCCGTGGCGCCCGTGTCGGGCACCGGCAAGGAGACGACCTCGGCGGCACCGCCGCCCGACTCCTCGGCCACGAACGACTTCGGCCGGAAGTTGGCGAGGTAGGGGCCCGGGCCGGTGAAGGTGGTGGTGACCAGCGTGTTGCCACCGAAGATGGCGGTGGTGACGGCCACGGCATCGCCATCGATGGCGACATCGACGTTGTTGGTGAGGACGGTGCGGTCGAGCTTGACCGACAGCCGGGCCACGACGTCTCGGCCCTCGTAGCTGCCGGCGAACATGATGAGGTCCGGTGCCGCGCCACCGTCGATGGCGGCCTTCATGGCCGCCGCCACGGCCGGGCCTGGCAGCTTCGAGCCCAGGGCGCCGGTGGCGTACACCTTCGACGCGCCGTGCGCGCCGAGCGCGGCGGAAACGGCGTCCCCGTCGTCTCCGATCACGGCGGCGACGTCGTTGGTCAGGGAACGGGCCTTGGCGAGCAGCTCGAGGGTGCCGGTGGTCGGCTGACCGTCGACCGCCTCGGCGTAGACCCAGATCGTGGTGATGGACATGTGGTTCCTCGTTCCTCCGCTGCTCGCCTCAGATGACCTTCAGGCCTTCGAGGAACGCCACGACCTTCAGGTGGCCCTCCCCGTCGTCCTCGATGACCTCGCCGGCCGCTCGTGACTCGGCCGCCGTGACGCTCACGATCTGCTGCCCGGCACCGGCCCAACCAGCCGCGGCAACGCCCAGGTCGGCAGCGGTCACCGTGTCGACCGGCTTCGACTTCGCCGCCATGATCCCCTTGAAGCTCGGGTAGCGGGGCTCGACCACACCGGCCGTCACGGAGATGACCGCCGGCAGCGGGCACTCGACCTCGTCGTAGCCCGCCTCCGTCTGGCGCTGGACCTTGGCGGTGCCGCCGGCGATCTCCACGTGCTTCGCGAACGTGACCGACGGGAGACCGAGCACCTCGGCCACCTGCTCGGGAACGGTGCCCGTGTACCCGTCCGTGCTCTCGGTGGCCGCCAGCACCAGGTCGAACGGGCCCAGCCGCTCGGCCGCCTTGGCGAGCACCTTCGCCGTCGTGAGCGCATCCGAGCCGACCAGGGCCGGATCGCTCACCAGCACGGCCTTTGCCGCTCCCATGGCCAGCGCCGTCCGCAAGCCGGAGGTCTCGCCGTTCGGCGCCATGGACACGAGGCTGACCTCTCCGCCGCCGGCCGTCGTCACGAGCTGGAGCGCCATCTCGACGCCGTAGCTGTCGGACTCGTCGAGGATGAGCTTGCCGTCCCGCTTCAAGGTGTTCGTGGCGGGGTCGAGCGCACCGGGGCTGGCGGGGTCAGGGATCTGCTTCACGCAGACGACGACGTGCATCGCGCCATTGTTACCGACGGGTTTCCCCTGGTGCCAGGCCACCCCGGCCACCCGAGGGTGACATCGGTCCCCGGTGCTACCGTCGCCGTCCACCGGGAGGCCAGGGTTGCGGCTGCTGCTCATCGTCAATTCGTTCGCTTCATCGGTGACCGCCCGCACGACCGTCTTGGTCGAGGAAGCCTTCTCGGCCGACTTCGAGGTCCAGGTCCGCGAGACCAACCGTCGCGGCCACGCCACTCGGTTCGCGCGTGATGCGGCCTCGCGAGGCGTCGACGTGGTGGCGGCGCTCGGCGGCGACGGCACCCTCAACGAGGTGGCCAACGGGCTCGCTGGCACCGACTGCGTGCTCGCAGTGCTGCCCGGCGGCTCCACGAACGTCTTCGCCCGCACCATCGGCCTGCCGAACGACCCCGTCCAGGCCACTGCCGTGCTCGTCGACGCGCTACGGCGCGGCTCGACGAAGCGTGTGGGCCTCGGCGTCGTGAACGGTCGGTACTTCGCCTTCCACACGGGCATCGGCTTCGACGCGGCGGTCGTGCGCCAGGTCGAGAAGCGGGCGTCGGTCAAGCGGTACGCGGGGCACCCCCTGTTCATCTGGTCGGGCCTCAGCACGTGGGCTCGCGGCTTCGATCGCAAGCGCCCGGCGTTCCGGATCCAGTTCGACGACGGCACCGAGATCCCCGATGGCTACTTCTCGGTGTGCCTCAACACCAACCCGTACACGTACCTCGGGAACCGGCCACTGGACCTGACGCCGGCGGCCACCCTCGAGCGCGGGCTCGTCCTGATCACGTTCCGCACCATGGATGCCACTGCCATCTTGAGCACGCTCTCGGTGGCCCTGCGCGGTGGGGGCCTGCCCGAGCGGCCGTACCTCCATCAGGCGACCGACCTCGACCACGTCGTCGTCGACAGCGACCGACCCTTCCCGTACCAGATGGATGGCGACTACCTGGGCGAGACGCGGCGCCTGGAGTTCCGCCACGCTCCCGACGCCATCACCCTGGCCCTGCCCTGAGGAGAGCGACGGCGACGTCGGGCACGTTCGTGCAGACGGCGTCCACCCCCCACGCCGCGAGGGTGCGGATGCGGTCGGGGTCGTCGACGGTCCACGGTCGTAGGGCGAGCCCGGCCGCATGCACGCGAAGGACCGTTCGCCGGGCCACGAACCCGTGCCACGGATGAATCCCTCGATGCCCTCGATCGACGAGGGTGACCACGACGCGGGTCTGTGCCGGCACCCGCCGCACGAGGTGCGCCGTCTCGACGTGCGGGGCGAGGTGGTGCACGCGGTCGATCGCGGGAAGGTGGAAGGAGGAGACGATGACCCGGTGCTCGTCGCCTCGTTCGCGCACGATCCCCACGAGGGCGTCGGCGACCTGGTTGTCGGGATCGAAGCCCGGCTCCTTGGGGGCGTTCTTGAGCTCGACGTTGACCCCCATCCCCGCGCACGCGTCGAGGGCCGCGTCGAGGAGCGCCACGCCGGCCGGAAGGTCGCGGGCCCGCACCGCGTGCACCGGCCGACCGTCGGCCAGCAGCGGATCGTGGACGACGGCCAGCGCACCATCGGCGGTGAGGCGGACATCCAGCTCCACCAGGTCGGCTCCGAGCCGGCCGGCCGCCCGGAACGCCGCGAGAGTGTTCTCGGGCTCGGCCTTCGAGGCGCCCCGATGGGCCATGACCAGCGTCACCGTCCCTGCCGCCTCTCGACGCCGAGCAGACGGCAGTCGGGCGCCGTCGGCGGCGTGAAGACCAGGTTGCAAACGTCTGTCGCGCCAACCCCTTGATCAGTGCAAGTTTCTGTCGTACCGTGACAGCGCTCCCGCTGACGCGCCCTGCTGGTCGGGAGCGCACCCCGCATGTGAACGGCGTCACATTCCAGGAGAACGAGTTGTCCGCACTCGCGACCAGCACAGCCCTCGCCAACGCCGACTACAGCTGGCGTCGAGACGCCATCTGTCGGGACACCGATCCCGACCTGTTCTTCCCGGTGGGCACCACCGGGGCCGCGCTGGTGCAGATCGACCAGGCCAAGGCCGTGTGCCGCATCTGCCCGGTGCAGGTGGACTGCCTCCAGTACGCCCTCATCACCAACCAGGACTCGGGCATCTGGGGCGGCACCTCGGAAGAGGAGCGCCGCAAGCTGCGCCGGGCCTACGTCGCCCGCCAGAAGTCCGCCGTCGGCTCCTGACGCCGTTGCGCCTTCGTTGAGCGCCACGCCCGAGGGGTGACGCGACCACGCGGCCACGGGCAGGGTCAACGACCCTCGACGCTGGCCGGGATGCGAAGCTCGACGACCGTGCCGGTGCCCTGCTCCGGCTCGACGAGCCCGACGGCGGCGAGGTCGGTCGGCGTCGCTGGGCGCATGGCGATGGTGCCCGCCAGCTCGGTGGTGACCAGGGTCCTCACGATCGACAAGCCGAGCCCGTTGGCTTGCTCGAGGTCGAAGCCGACCGGCACGCCCGCGCCGTCATCGATGACCTGGAGATCGACCACCTGATCGCGCTGCTCGACCGCCACGACGACGTGACCGGGGCCCTGGCGCACCGCGAACGCATGGTCGACGGCGTTCTGGAGCAGCTCGGTCAGCACCACGGCGAGCGGCGTCGCGGTCGCCGCCGGAAGCTTGCCTCCATCACCCACCACCCGGAAGCGGACGGGCCGGTCCGGCGACTGGAGGCTGTCCTCGGCGAGACGCACGAGCGGGCGCAAGATGTCCCCGAAGGCCACGTCGTCGCCGCCCTCGCGCGACAGCGTCTCGTGCACGAGGGCGATCGTGCGGATGCGCCGGACGGACTCGTCGATCGCCGCCTTGGCCTCGGGTGAGGACACGCGCCGGCCCTGCAGCCGCAGCAGCGACGAGATCGTCTGCAGGTTGTTCTTCACCCGGTGGTGGATCTCTCGGATGGTGGCGTCCTTCGACAGCAGCATCCGATCGCGCCGGCGGAGCTCGCTGACGTCACGCACGAGCAGCACGCCACCGGTCACCGCGTCGCGAACCAACAGCGGGATGCACCGGGTGACGAACGTTATCTCGGGGGTCTGCTCGAACTCAGCGGTCACCGGCTGGCCCCGATCCAACGCCTGACGCACCGGCGTGTCGAGGAAGCCGAGCTCCGCCAGCCGGAGGCCGGTGGCATTCGCGTTGATGCCCACCCGGTGCAGGGCCGACACCGCGTTGGGCGATGCATAGGTCACCCGTGCATCGGCATCGAGCACCATGACGCCGTCGCCGACCCGCGGGCGGGTAGCGGCCACCGTGTGCTCGGCGGGGAACGGGAAGGACCCCTGGGCGATCATGTCGGCGAAGCGCCGGAAGATGGCGAGGTAGGTGCGCTCGAGCTCGCCGAGCTGGCGTCCGACCCTCGGTGACCACTCCTGGGTGAGCACCGCCAGGACGCGGCCCTCGCGCCGAACAGGGATCACCACCATGCGAGCCGGATCGGGCATGCCCTCGACCACGACGTCGCCGTCGCGGATCTCACCGTGCTCCCAGGCGTCGACGAGGAGTGGCCGTTCCGTCTCGTTGGCCCACGACCCAACCCAGTCCGAGAGGTAGAGCGTCTGGCTCGTGACCGGCCTGACCTGGCCGAGCACCACCCACCGCCCATCACGGGCCGGGGCGTACAGCAGCAGGTCGGCAAAGCAGAAGTCGGCCAGCATGCCCCATTCGCCGACGAGGCGTTGGAGATGGGCGATGTCCTCGCGACCGAGCGCTGTGTGCTGGCGGGCGAGCTCGGACAGGGTGGCCATACGCGTGTCCAGCCTCGCACAGCGGCGCCGCCGCGCTGCTCCCACCAGACCGGCCGCGATGCTCCAACCGCCCGCTCCGCCTACGCTTGACCCTGGTGCAGGTCAGGGAGGGGACCGGGCGAAGGTCCCGCAGGCCGATCGCGGTCGGCGTCACGGCGTTGGTCGTCTTCAGCGCGGTCGCGATCATGACCGGCACGGCCGCGACCGCGACCGCCGCGTCGTTGCGCTTCGGCGGCGCCAGCGGGGCGGCCGGTCTGGATCGACTGGTCATCCCGGTGGACCCACCGACCTCGGCCGACCTCGGCGCCACCGACTTCACCATCGAGTTCTGGATGAACGCGACGGCGGCGGACAACCCTGGCGGGGCGCTCACCTGCAACGCCGCGGGGTTCAACTGGATCACCGGGCGGATCATCGTGGACCGGGACCGGCTGGCCAGCGGCGGCCGGGACTTCGGCATCTCGGTCACCACCACGGGCCGCATCGCGTTCGGGGCAGAGAACGCCAGTGGCGCCCAGTACACGATCTGCTCGGACACCGGGGTCAATGTGCTGAACGGTGCCTGGCACCACATCGCCGTCCAGCGGCGCACCACCGGGTTGATGGAGATCTACGTAGACGGCGCGCTGCGCAACTCGGCCGCCGGCCCCACCGGTGACCTGTCGTACCCGAACGGTGAGGTCGGTGCCGCGCCCGACCCGTACCTCGTGATCGGCGCCGAGAAGCACGACTTCGGGTCGACCTACCCGTCGTACAAGGGCTTGCTCGACGAGCTCCGCCTGTCCGACGTCCGCCGCTACACCGCCGCGTTCACCCGACCGGGCGCACCATTCACGGTGGATGGCGACACGGCCGCGCTCTACCACCTGGATGGCGACCCGGGTCGCTGCGCGTCGGTGCTGCCCGACGCATCCGGGCAGGTCAACGCCAGCTGCCCGTCCACCGCAACCCTGCCCGCGCACGACCTGAACACGCCCTTCGCCGCTGGCGCCACGACGACCACGACGCTGCCACCCACCACCACGACGACAACGACCACCACCCTGCCGCCCACCACCACGACGACACCGACCACCACCCCCCCCCCCACCACCACGACCACGCCGCCGCCCACG
>CAZTVJ010000457.1:0-6308 GCA_964616935.1 uncultured Acidimicrobiales bacterium
CGACATCGAGCGCGCGCAGCGCCAAGTACAGCGCATCCGAGCCTGAATTGACGCCGATCGCATGCTGGCGGCCGCACTGCTTCGCGACGGCATGGAGGTGTTGACCCACTGCAACACGGGGTCACTCGCCTGCGTCGAGTGGGGTACCGCACTCGGGGTCGTCCGCACCGCTCATGTCGACGGCCGTCGGCTGCACGTGTGGGTCGACGAGACGCGGCCTCTGCTGCAGGGAGCCCGCCTGACGGCGTGGGAGTGCGAGCAGCTCGGCATCGCCCACACGCTCGTGCCCGATGTGCGCGCCGCGTCGCTGATGGCCGCCGGGCGGGTCGACTGCGTCCTGCTGGGCGCCGACCGCATCGCCGCCAACGGTGACTTCGCGAACAAGGTGGGCACCTACGGGCTGGCCGTGCTGGCCGCCCACCACCACATCCCCTTCTACGTGGCCGCGCCTCGCTCCACCTGGGATCCGGCCACGCCGACCGGCGCCGACATCCCGATCGAGCAGCGTGGTGCCGAGGAGGTGACGGCGTTCGGCGGCCGCCGCGTCGCGCCGGAAGGCGTTGCCGTCGACAACGCCGCCTTCGACGTCACCCCCGCGGCACTGGTGAGCGCCTACATCAGCGAGCTCGGCATCGAGCCTGGTGGTCGGGCCTGACGCGTCGGCTGCGGCTCGTGTCCAGGCAACTCCCGCGCACCCCTTCGGTAGAACGGGTGGCGTGCTCCTACCCCGTTGCTGCCCCCTGTGCGACCGCCCTGGCCGGGCACCGTGCCTGCGCTGCGCGGCATCGCTCGTGCTGGCGTCGCCCGGCCCCGTCCCCGCGCTCCTGGCCTTCGACGGCCAGGGCCGTGCCCTCCTGGCCAGCCTGAAGTACCGCAACGGCCGCGCCGTCGTGGCGTGGCTGGGCGTCGGGTTGGCCCGCCTGGTCGGGCCGGGCACGGTGGACGTCGTCACCTGGGCCCCGACCCACGCGCACCGGCGCCGCCAGCGCGGCTACGACCAGGCCGAGTTGCTGGCCCGGTCCACGGCTCGGCGCCTCGGGGTGCCGTGTCGGCGCCTGCTCCGCAGGGTCGATGCTGCTGGTCCGCAGACGGGGCGCAGCCGGGCCGAGCGCCTGGCCGGGCCGGTGTTCGCCGCCGCCGCCCGCGCGCCGGGCCGCGTGCTGGTCGTCGACGATGTGGTCACCACCGGTGCCACCTTGCTGGCCGCTGCCGCGGCGCTGTGTGAGGCCGGGGCGGGCGAGGTCCACCTCGTCGCTGCGGCGGCCACGCTCCGTCCCGGTGCCGGCGCTCCTATGCTCGGTTCCCCGACCTAGGTGAGGTGTTCGTGGACATCAGCGTGAGCAGCCGCAACGTCGAGGTGGCCGCAGCCCTTCGGGCGGTGACCATCGACAAGATCGGCCGGCTCGGGCGCTTTGTGGACGGCATGGATCGCGCCGAGGTGTTGTTCTCGGAGGAGCGCAACCCGCGCATCGAGCGCCGCCAGGTGTGCGAGGTCACCATGCAGGGTCACGGTCGCCACGTCCGGGCCAGGGTCGCCGCCGCCGACCAGTTCGCCGCGGTGGACGCGGCGGTGGCCAAGCTCGAGACCCAGCTGCACAAGCTGAAGTCGCGCCTGGTGGCCAAGCACCACGGCAAGGGTCACGCGACCGCTCCCGAGGGTGGCGAAGGTGATGGCCCGGAGGAGATCGGTGAGGTTCCCCGCCTGGTGAAGGCGAAGCGCTTCGCGATGAAGCCGATGAACGTCGAGGAGGCCATCTTGCAGATGGACCTCGTGGGCCACGAGTTCTTCTTCTTCCTCAACGCCGACACGGGCGACGCCGCCGTCGTCTACCGCCGCGCCGACGGCGACGTGGGGCTGATCGAGGGTGAGCGGTAGCGCCGCTTCAGCGGGACACCCCGCTCGACAACCGTGGATTCGCCGTCCGATCCTCCGTACCGTGACCGCGGTGGTAGGGGTCGCCACCGGCTCGTGGTCCTCGGCCCCAGAGATGGGAGCTGTTCGTGAACACGATGGAGGAGCTGCAGACCGATCCGCAGCGAGGGCTGTGCGTGATCGTCGGGGGCATCACGGTGCTGATCGGCTTCCTCTTCCTCGCCTTTCCGACGACGATGCTCGGCTGGCTCGGAGCCGGCGACCCTGACCCTGCTCCGTACCTCTTCGGGGTCATCGGCGCGCTGCTGCTGCTGTTCGGTGGCCTGCTCATCGACGCCTCCCGCCGGCCCGACCCCCCGCCCGTCGTGCTGTTCTGGGCCACCATCGAGAAGGCGGCCTTCTGCATCGCCATGCTCATCGGGGTCTTCACCGACGTCTTCGGTTGGCTGGCGATCGTCCTGGTCATCATCGAGGCCGCATCGGCGCTGGTGATCTGGGCGCTCTGGCGCCGCGAGGCGTCCCGCCAGGGCCCCTAGTCTGCGGCGCCCACCAAGGCCCTGATCAGCGACGGGGTGGCCCGAGGGGCGCCCGGTAACATGGTCGCCACCATGGGCATCCTCGACAAGATCCTTCGCGCCGGCGAGGGGAAGAAGCTGAAGGCGTTGGGCGGCATCGTGCCCGATGTGAACGCGCTCGAGCCCGAGCTGCAGGCCTTGTCCGACGGTGCGCTGCGGGCCAAGACGCCGGAGTTCCGCCAGCGGTTGGCCAACGGCGAAGACCTCGACGACCTGCTCGTCGAGGCCTTCGCGGTGACCCGCGAGGCGGCGGTGCGGGTCATCGGCCAGCGTCACTACGACGTCCAGCTCATGGGCGGTGCGGCCCTCCACTTCGGGTGGGTGGCCGAGATGAAGACGGGTGAGGGCAAGACCCTCGTGTCCACGTTGCCGGCCTACCTCAACGGCTTGAGCGGCGAGGGCATGCACATCATCACGGTCAACGACTACCTGGCCCGCCGCGATGCCGACTGGATGGGTCAGGTCCACCGGTGGCTCGGGCTCGAGGTCGGGCTGATCATCCCCGGTTGGCAGGAGCAGCCCGACCAGAAGCGGGCCATGTACGCCGCGGACATCACCTACGGCACGAACAACGAGTTCGGCTTCGACTACCTCCGCGACAACATGGCCACCTCGATGGCGGAGAAGACCCAGCGGGGCCACGTGTACGCCATCGTCGACGAGGTCGACTCCATCCTCATCGACGAGGCCCGTACCCCGCTCATCATCTCCGGCCGGGTGGCAGACGCCGCCAAGCTCTACTACCAGTTCGCGTCGATCGTGCGCAGCCTTCGCCGAGACGAGCACTACGACGTCGACGAGGAGAAGCGCACCGTCGCGCCGACCGAGGACGGCATCGCCACGGTGGAGAAGGCTCTCGGCCTCGAGAACCTCTACGACGAGGTGCAGCAGAACCTGGTGCACCAGCTGGCGGCTGCGCTGAAGGCCAAAGAGCTCTACAAGCGGGACAAGGACTACATCATCCAGGCCGGCGAGGTGAAGATCGTCGACGAGTTCACCGGCCGCGTCCTCGAGGGTCGTCGCTGGAGCGAGGGCATCCACCAGGCGGTGGAGGCGAAGGAAGGGGTGAAGATCAAGGAGGAGAACCAGACGCTCGCCACGATCACCCTCCAGAACTACTTCCGCATGTACGACAAGCTGGCCGGCATGACGGGCACCGCCTCGACGGAGGCGGCCGAGCTGATGAACACCTACGGCCTCCAGGTCGTGCCCATCCCCACGCACCGCACCATGGTCAGGGCGGACCAGGCCGACAAGATCTACAAGACCGAGGTCGCCAAGTTCGATGCTGTGGTCGACGACCTGGTCGAGCGCTACGAGCAGGGCCAGCCGGTGCTCGTCGGCACGATCTCGGTCGAGAAGTCCGAGTACCTCTCCACGCAGCTGCGCCAGCGCGGCGTGCCCCACGAGGTGCTGAACGCGAAGCAGCACACGCGCGAGGCCAACATCGTGGCCCAGGCCGGCCGCGTCGGCGCGGTCACCGTGGCCACGAACATGGCCGGTCGCGGCGTCGACATCCTCCTCGGTGGCAACCCCGATGGCTTGGCGCACCAGGAGGTGCTGCGCGAGGGCTTCCCCGAGGAGACCCTCGTCCCCGAGCTGGACCTCCCGGTCCCCGTCGACCAGCTTCCGGAGGAGCACCGCAAGCTGCGCTCCGAGGCGTGGGCCCGCTACGACGAGCTGCGCGAGAAGTTCGTGGCGGAGTGCAAGGCCGACGGCGACAAGGTCCGCGAGGCGGGCGGTCTCTACGTGCTCGGTACCGAGCGGCACGAGAGCCGCCGCATCGACAACCAGCTCCGGGGCCGCTCCGGCCGTCAGGGGGACCCGGGGGAGAGCCGCTTCTACCTCAGCCTCGACGACGAGCTCATGCGCCTCTTCGCCACCGGCGCCATGAGCTGGGTGATGGGCAAGGCCCTCCCCGACGATGTGCCGATCGAGGCGAAGATGGTGACCAAGGCCATCGAGCGGGCCCAGACCACCGTCGAGCAGCGCAACGCGGAGATCCGCAAGAACGTCCTCAAGTACGACGAGGTCATGAACCAGCAGCGCAGGGTCATCTACGCGCGCCGTGACCAGATCCTCGAGGGGGCGGACCTGCGCGACACCGCGCTCGACGAGCTGGCCGAGGCCGTCGACGCCACCGTCGACACCTACTGCGTGGCCGACGCCAGCGACGAGTGGGACCTCGAAGGGCTTCTGGCCGAGCTGCAGGGCTACTGGCCCACCGAGCTGACCCTCGAGCAGCTCCAGCAGTGCCACGCCACCGAGGAGATCCACGAGCTGGCACTCGCCGAGGCCACCGAGCACTACGAGCGTCGCGAGGCGAACCTCGGGCCCGAGCTCATGCGCGACATCGAGCGTCAGGTGATGCTGCGCATCATCGACCAGCGCTGGCGGGAGCACCTCTACGAGATGGACTACCTGCAGGAGGGCATCAACCTGCGGGCGATGGGTCAGAAGGATCCGCTCGTCGAATGGCAGACCGAGGGCTACTCGATGTTCGGCCAGATGATGAGGGGCATCGCCCAGGACTTCGTGCGCTACGTCATGCACGTCCAGGTGGTGCAGGAGCAGCCCGAGGCGAACGTGCAGAACGTCACGACCTTCTCTTCCGACGATGTCGACATCAGCGGCGCGAGCGCCATGCAGGCGGCCGCCCTTGCCGGCGGCAGTGACGACGAAGCCGCTGCGGTGGCCGCCGAGGCCGCTCCCGCCCAGGAAGCGCCGGCTATGAAGCCGATCGTGAACGACGAGTGGGCGAAGACGCCTCGCAACGCACCGTGCCCGTGCAAAAGCGGCAAGAAGTTCAAGCTCTGCCACGGGAAGTAGGACGCCGCCGTGCGAGACCTCACCGACGACCTGAAGGATCTGCGTCAGCGCGTCGACGAGGCGCGGCACTACCTGCGGATCGACGAGACCCGCGAGCGCCTGGCCGAGCTTGAGCTCCAGGTCCAGGAGCCGGACCTCTGGGACGACCAGGAGCGGGCCAAGCAGGTGAACGCCGCCTACGCCCGTGCCCGCGACGACGTCGCGTCCTACGACGACCTGACGCAGCGCGTGGATGACAGCGACCTCCTCTTCGAGATGGCCAAGGAGGAGGACGACGAGAGCCAGGCGCCCGAGCTGGAGGACGCCCTCGGCACCCTCGCGGCCGAGCTCGACCAGCTGGAGCTGCGCAGCCTGTTCACGGGCGAGCACGACGAAGCCGACGCGCTCTGCGCGATCAACGCGAAGGATGGCGGGGTCGACGCGCAGGACTGGGCCGAGACGATGCTGCGGATGTACAGCCGATGGGCCGAGCGGCGCGGCTTCGACGTCGAGGTCGACGACGTGTCCGAGGGCACCGAGGCCGGCATCCTCTCCGCCGAGTTCACCATCCGCGGTCGGTACGCCTACGGGCTCCTGCAGGCCGAGCGTGGCACGCATCGCCTCGTGCGCATCAGCCCCTTCGACTCGAACGCCCGCCGCCAGACGTCGTTCGCCGCGCTGGATGTGTGGCCGTCGATCTCCCCCGACTAGGCGCTGGAGATCGACGAGAAGGAGCTGCGGATCGACACCTACCGCTCGTCAGGTGCTGGCGGTCAGCACGTCAACAAGACGTCGTCCGCCATCCGCATCACCCACCTCCCGACGGGCATCGTGGTCACCTGCCAGGACGAGCGGAGCCAGCTCCAGAACAAGACCAAGGCGATGCAGAAGCTCCAGTCGATGCTCGTGGCCAAGGCCGAGGAGGAGCGCGAGGCGGAGCTCGAGAAGATCGCCGGCGGGCGCCAGGCTCAGGTGGGCTGGGGCAGCCAGATCCGCTCGTACGTGCTGCAGCCGTACCAGCTCGTGAAGGACCTCCGCACCAGCCACGAGGT
>CAZTVJ010000458.1:0-6758 GCA_964616935.1 uncultured Acidimicrobiales bacterium
GTCACTCGCGCCCTTCGACAGCCGGTGCGCCATGGTCATCGCCTCGGCCGCGGCGGTCGCCTCGTCGAGCATCGACGCGTTGGCGAGGTCCATGCCGGTGAGGTCGCTCACCATCGTCTGGAAGTTGAGCAGCGCCTCCAAGCGGCCCTGGCTGATCTCGGGCTGGTACGGGGTGTACGCCGTGTCCCAGGCCGGGTTCTCCCGGAGGTTGCGCAGGATGACCGGAGGGGTGACGGTGCCGCTGTAGCCCATGCCGATCAACGACGTCAGCACGTCGTTGCGTCCGGCGATGGCGCGTAGTCGCCCGAGCACCTCGACCTCGGTCGAACCCGCTGGGAGATCGAGTGGCTCGGCCATCCGGATGCCCGGGGGGACGACCCGGTCGAGCAGCTCGCCCATCGACGACAGGCCGAGGCTGGCCAGCAGTGCGGCCTGCTCGCCGGCATCCGGTCCGATGTGGCGCCGGGCGAAGTCGTCGAGGCCGATGAGATGTTCGAGCGTCGGGCGGTCCTGGGACATGGGGAACTCCTGCGATGGTGAAGGTCGCTCGGTTGGTTCCCCCGCTGTCGTTGGTACCTGAGAGATGCACCCGGCGCACCGGGCTTGCCCCGTCGGTGAGGCGAGCGAACCCGCCTGCTCTCCAGCGTTGCCTCCTCCGAGCGGTCCTGGGACCTGAGAGTTTCCGGGGAGGTTGCTCCTTCGGCGCTCCCCGGGCCTCGTCGCCCGTTGAGCTCTCCCGCTCGATGTCGTCAGCACCGCCAGGATAGCGGTGCGCCGCCACCTCCTAGCGTGCAGCCACTTACTGGAACGGGGACGCCCGGTAACCGTTCGATAGGCAGTGCGAAAGCAGGCCATGGGACAACGGTGTTCAGCCGGTGCTGGACCGACCAGCCCGCAAGGAAAGGAACCCTCCGATGGCAGCCATCCAGTTCCCCAACATCCTGCTCGGCCCTGGGACGTTCAACTCCCAGGTGATCGACAACAACGGTGCCCCGTCGACCGTGCTGGAAGCAGACCAGCCGTTCTCGATCAACGCGCAGTGGACCGTCAGCCCCCTGGCCGCCCTGCTCCTCGGCGGCGACTGGGAGGTCGCGGCCTACGTCGAGTCCGTCGGCCCCGGCCCCGAGCAGCAGATCGGCCCGACGAGCGTCGTTCCGCTCACCGGCGCCACCAACTACAACACCGTGATCAACGTGCCGGCCAACACCCTGCCCGACGATCCCGGCCCCGGCCAGTCCGGCGTGTACAAGCTGGCCATGGTCCTGACCCATCGCAACTTCGGCCTGGTCACCGACGTGGCCGCCGTGGTCGAGGGCCCGGTCCTGCGGATCGGCTGACGACCCAGTCGTCCCTGCGACGGTGGCGGCTCGCTTCGGCGGGCCGCCATCGTTCGCGTTCAGCCCGGGAGCACGTCCGGGGCGAAGAGGTCCACGTCGGAGTGCCCACCACGATGCGAGGCGAAGAGATCGCCGCGGTCGATCACGGTCATGCGCCCGCTCGCCCGATCGATCACCAGCCGGCGGCCACAGCCGTCCTCGCACTCGAAGAGCAGGCCGTTCGGTTCGGGCGTGAGACGGAATCGGTGATGCGCATCCATCACACGATCCTTCCCGCCGACTGGCGGTCGTCGCAACTGCTCGTTGCCTAGTGCCCTGAGCGGACCTGCTCGACCAAGGCGATGGTGTCGTTCGAGGGCCGCGTCCCGAAGGTGTCCCAGAGCGTCTCGGCCGCGATTCGGTACTGGCCGAGCGCCAGGTGTACTTGGCCGACCGCCGCGTACGAGCTGATGAGGGCGCGGTGCACGGCCTCGTTGCAGGGATCCATGGCCAGCGTGCGACGGGCCAGCTCGATGGCCGGTCCGTGATCGCCTCGCTCGCCGTAGAGGTCCACCAGGCGCCGCTGCGACTCGACGGCCTGGAGGCGCAGGTCTTCCCGACGGGCCATCGCCCAGTCGAGGTACGGATCGTCGGCCAGGAAGTCGCCCTCGTAGAGCTGGGCCGCCGCCTCGTAGCCGGCGATGGCACCGGCTCGGTCGCCGGCGCGGTCCGCCGCGGCACCATCCCGGCACTGCCGCTCGAACGCGTCGACGTCGGTCCACACGGCGACGGTGTCGGCCAGCTGGTAGCAGTCGAACCACCTCTCGATGACAGACGCTTCGGACGCGGCGCGCAGCGCTTGACGGGCGCCGCAGATGGCCACATGCAGGCAGTTCCGCGCGGCAGGCTCATCCGCCGTGGGCCAGAAGACCTCCATGAGGACGTCTCGCGGCACCGGCTGGCGACGGTGAGTCAGGAGGTAGGCGAGCATGTTGCGCGTGCGCCGGCTGGAACGTGTGTCCACCTCGACATCGTCGAGGGTGACCCGGAAGCGGCCCAGCAGCTGCGCGATGACCTTCGCCGGGCCCTGCGCCACTGGTTGACACCGATCACGGGCGTCGTCGGTGCGGCCGTCGTGCTGGAGGAGCAGGCTCATCGGCACCTCCGAGGTGCTCACGTCGCGAAGCGTCATGCTCCAAGACCGGAGCCGCCAAGGTGCCCGCGGATACGTCACCCTGCTCCGGCGGGTCAGGCCTCGGCCGTCTTGGCCTCGCGCTCGGCCTGGTAGCTCGCCATGGACGTCAGCTGGGCGTTGAGCGTGGCGTCGACGAACTTCGAGCCACTGCCCATCACCAGGTCGTACGCCGTCTGCACCGGCGCCAGCTGCCCGTCGAAGTGAGGCATCACCTGCTCGGCCACCAGCTCGTAGTGGCGCCGGGTGGCCGCCACGTCGGCGATGTCGGCGCCCAGGAAGAGGTAGCAGCCGAAGCCGCCGGACTGCTCGACGAGGCGCTCGATCTGGGCGATGGCCATCTCCGGCGTCCCGATCACACCGCGCCCGGTCTCGTTCATCTGGTCGACCAGCACGTCGAAGTCGGTGGGGAGGGGCTCGGTGCCGATCGGGATGATGTGGCTGAGGTAGTCGAACACCCACTGCAGGCCGTACCGCGCGTTCTCCTTGGCCTGCTCGTAGGTGTCGGCGATGTGCATCGGGCCCATCATCCGCCAGCTCTCGCGCTGCGGCGGCTGGTGCCCGTGCTCGGCCGCCTGCTCGCTCCAGACGTTCCAATGGCCGGCGAGCATCTCGAAGCCCATCGGGTCGGTGGCGGCGATGGACAGCAGCCCGGTGCCGTACTTGCCCGCCAGCTTCGAGCCCGACGGGGAGATCGACGCGGCGACGGCGATGTCGAAGTCGCTGTACGGCTTCATCTGCAGCACGGCCTGGTCGCACGTGAACCACTCGGTCTTCTCGGTGACCGTCTCGCCCCGAAAGAGGCGCATGATCACATCGAAGGCCTCCTCCATGCGGGGACGCTGCTGGAGCGGATCGATGCCGAGCATCAGGGCGTCGGAGGTGAGCTGGCCAGGGCCGACGCCGAACATCATGCGACCGCGGGTGAGGTGGTCGAGCATGACGATGCGGTCGGCGAGCATGAACGGGTGGTGGTAGGGGAGCGAGTTCACCCCGGTGCCCAGCTTGATGTGCTTCGTGCGCTCGGCGGCGGCTGCGATGAACACCTCCGGCGAGGCGATCAGCTCGGACCCCGCCGAGTGGTGCTCGCCGACCCACACCTCGTGGAAGCCCAGCTCGTCGAGCAGCTCGACGAGCTGCAGGTCACGGTGCAGGGCGAGGGTGGGGTTGATGCCGACCTTGTGGATCGGCGGTAGGAAGATCCCGAAGCGCAGGGGCCAGGTCTGGGGCATCTCGCGATCCTGGCAGACGCTGCCCGGCCGTACGAAACGCCGGTTCAGGCCTGCTTGCCGCCGGTGAGGGAGGCTTGGAGGCCGACCAGCTCGTCCCAGCGCCCTTGCTCGGCCAGGCTCGCCTGGTGGGGCCAGGTGGCCGGGTCGTGGATGCGGAACTGGTCGCCGGCCAGGTCGAGGATGGTGCGGATCCGCTCGGGCGAGGCCGCCGCCAGCTCGCTCCACGTGCCGATGCCCGACTCCTTCAGGATCGCCTCGATCCGCGGGCCGACGCCCTCGACGACCTTGAGATCGTCCGTGGCCAGGCGCTTGCCGAGCGCGCTGGACCCGGTCGCGAGATCGGGTTCCGTCGCCGCGCGCGCCTCGACCACATTTTCGGCGGCGGACCGCTCCTGGGCCGCGGTCAGGTCACCGCTCAGCGCCTCGGCGCCTCCGCGGTCGGGCGCGTCCGCTACCTGATCCTCGAGCCGTTCCAGGGCGTCGTCCACCCCGGTGGGCGTTGGGCCGGCCGCGGGCATGGCCCCCTCGATGGCGCCCGGGGCCGGCTGCTCCGACCAGGCGCCAGCACCATCGTCGGCGGCCACCAGGGCGGCCAAGCTGGCGCTTGCCCCTGTCGCCGCCGGCGCGCCCAAGGGGGCGGCGATCGGTGCGGCCGGCTCGCCGTCCGGCGCTACGGCTGGGATGGGCGTGACGGCCGGGGGCGCAAGGGGGACCACCGGCGTCCCGGCGGCGGGCGTGTCCGGTGCGTCACTCAGTGGCACCACCATGTCGGCCGCCCTGACCACCGGGCGTACCGTCACGGACTCGAGCTCGCTGGCTGCGGCTGTGGCCGCCGCCACGGCGGGCTTTGCCGCGACCTTGCGCTGGCGCAAGCCCCAGACGAACCAGCCCACGAGGACTCCGAGCGCGAACGCCAGGGCCATCCACACGAAGATCTCGCCGGCGACGTACAACATGGTCAGCTCCCCGTCACGATGAACTCGATACGTCGGTTCTGGGCACGGCCCTCCGCGGTGGCGTTGTCGCCCACCGGACGGGTCGACCCTTCGCCTCTGGCCGTCAAGCTGGCCGCAGGCACGCCTTTGGCCACCAGGTAGATCCGCACGGCCTGGGCGCGCTGGAGGCTGAGCGTCTGGTTCTCCGGCTCCGGACCGACGCTGTCGGTGTGGCCGCTGATCTCCACCTTGGTGGTGGCGGGCCCGGCCAGGATGGACTGCGCCGCGGTGTCGAGCACCGCCTTCGAGCGGTCGTCGATGGCGGCCGAGGCCGAGGCAAAGGTGATGCCCGCCCGCCCGAGCAGCTCGTTCAGTGCGGCCTGCAGCGCCGGGGAGTCGGCGGCCGGCGCCGGGTCCTGGATGGTGGCGTTCACGGGCACCCCACCGGCCCGGATGCGAGCCAGCGTCTGGTTCAGTGACACCGCGGCCTGGTTCGAGAAGCCGGTGCCGTTGGCGTCGATCGTGCCGGCGGTGAGGTTCGCCTGCCCGGCGCGCAACCGCGACCCGGTCGCGGACAGGTACGAGCGCAGACCGTCGAAGCCCTTCTTGCCCGCCGCGTCCCAGGCGCCCCCGATCACCTGCACCTGGTCGACCACCTTGCCGGCGCCGTACGCCGCCGTCGCAGCCGCGACGAGGGCCTCCTTGTCCGCCGCGGCGGGGACGTTGCCCGTGAGCGTGATGCCCGGTCCGGCCACGGTTGAGGCGAGCGCGAGCCCCTGCACCGCCGGAGCCGGTTGCGTCGTGGGCGCCGGGGGTGCCACCGTCGTAGGCGCACCGGCATCGCCCGCTGCCGTCGTCGTGGTCGTCCCACCAGCATCGCCGCTGTCGTCGGCCCCGGGCGTGCGGTACGTCAGGTTGCGGATGCCGGCGCGGTCCTTCACGGCCGCCAGCGCCACCGCCTCCTGGGCCGCGGGGCCGATCATCGTGCCGTCGCGGCCCGAGAAGTCGACCTCGATGCCGGAGAGCCCGGCGGCGCGGAGCTGCTGCTCGACGAACGCCGCCCGATCGTCCTGGATGCGGGACAGGGAGAAGGCCAGCGCGACGAGGAACAGCAGCGCGAAGGCCACGATGCCGAGCACCAACCTCCGTCGCTGGAACGCCGTCACGCTGCCACCCCCCAACCGTCGCGGCCGCCTGCTCAGTCGAGCAGGTCGGGCTCCTGGCTCACGATCCAGTCGAACATCGGCTGGAAGCTGTACCAGCCGGCGATCTCCGAGCCCACCTGCGAGTGGGTGAGCTTGGCGTTCGGATGGTCGATCTTCACCGTCGGCCCCGCGGCATCGGCCAGGAGCTGCGCGTGGCACGAGCGATCCATCGCGATGAACCACCACGCCGCGGCGTCGGCGCTGGTCCCGACGCTGAGCAGGCCGTGGTTGCGCAGGATCGCGGCCTTGCCCGAACCGAGTGCGGTGGCGATGCGCCGGCCTTCCTCGACCTCCAGCACCACGCCGGTGTAGTCGTCGAAGAGCGCATGGTCCTCGTAGAACGCGCAGGCATCTTGCGTGATCGGGTCGAGCAGCTTGCCGAGCGACGAGAACGCCTTGCCGTGGACGCTGTGGCAGTGGGCCGCAGCGTGGACGTCGGGCCGAGCCTGGTGGATGGCCGAGTGGATGGCGAAGGCCGCCCGGTTGACCGGCCAGTCACCCTCGACCACCTCGCCGTCGTGGTTCACCAGCAGCAGGTCGCTCGTGCTGATGAGCCCGAAGTACATGCCGAACGGGTTCACCCAGAAGTGGTCGAGCCGCTCAGGGTCGCGCACCGTGATGTGACCGGCCGGGCCTTCGTCGTAGCCGAGCCGCGCCCACACCCGGAACGCGGCCGCCAAGTGCTGCTTGCGGTAGAGCCGCTCCTCCGCAGGGGAGGCGAACGTGGGGATGCTGTGCGGGCGCCGGCTGCTCATGCCGGGATGGTAACCGCGTCACCCCTGGTGGAGCCGGGTCGCCGCGTCGGCTACTCCACCGTGCCGTAGGCGCCGGCATCCCCGCGCGTCGCCGCGGACCGCACCTCGGCCACGCTGGCGGCC
>CAZTVJ010000459.1:0-2784 GCA_964616935.1 uncultured Acidimicrobiales bacterium
GCGCGCGGCGTGCCGGTGGAACGGTCGGAAGCGCCAGATGGTTCGGTGGCCTTGACAGTGCAGGGAGGGACGACGATGCACGCGCTGGCGGAACGAGTTCCGGGCGACGTTTCGCGGGTTGTGGGGCGGCGAGATCGAAGGCGACGGCTTCAACCGCCTCGTGCTCCTGGCCGGGCTCAGCGGCCGCCAGATCACGGTGCTGCGGGCCTACGCCAAGTACCTGCGCCAGGCGGGTACCACCTTCAGCCAGCGGTACATCGAGGCCACCGTTGCCTCGCACCCGATCATCGCCGGCAAGCTGCTCGAGCTGTTCGCACTGCGGTTCGACCCGGCGTCGCCCCGTGGCCACGCCACCGACGCGGCCGAGGCGCTGGCCGCCGACATCCGGGTGGAGCTCGACGAGGTGGCGAGCCTCGACGAGGACCGCATCCTGCGTTCGTTCCTGCACCTCATCGAGGCGACGCTGCGCACGAACGCCTACCGCCAGGGCGCCGACGGCGAGCCCCGCGGGTGGCTCAGCTTCAAGCTCGACCCGGCCAGGGTGCCCGACCTCCCGTTGCCGAAGCCGATGTTCGAGATCTGGGTCTATGCCCCGAGGGTCGAGGGCGTGCACCTCCGCGGCGGCCGCGTGGCCCGCGGCGGGTTGCGCTGGTCGGACCGCATGGAGGACTTCCGCACCGAGGTGCTCGGCCTCATGAAGGCCCAGATGGTGAAGAACGCGGTGATCGTGCCGGTGGGTGCCAAGGGTGGCTTCGTCGTCAAGCAACCCCCGGCCGAGCGCGCGGGACTGCAGGCCGAGGTGCAGGCCTGCTACCGCACGTTCATCCGCGGCATGCTCGACCTCACGGACAACATCGTGGACGGCAAGGTGGTGCCGCCGCCGCAGGTCGTGTGCCACGACGGCGACGACCCGTACCTCGTGGTCGCGGCCGACAAGGGCACCGCCAGCTTCAGCGACATCGCCAACGAGCTGGCCGAGGAGTACGGGTACTGGCTCGGCGACGCCTTCGCCTCGGGTGGTTCGTCAGGGTACGACCACAAGGGCATGGCCATCACCGCCCGCGGTGCGTGGGACAGCGTGCGCCGGCACTTCAAGGTCCTCGGCCTCGATGCCGACACGGCACCCATCACCGTCGTCGGCGTGGGCGACATGTCGGGCGACGTGTTCGGCAACGGCATGCTGCTCAGCCGCGCCATGAAGCTGGTAGCCGCCTTCGACCACCGCCACGTGTTCCTCGACCCCGACCCGGAGCCGGCCGTGGCGTGGGAGGAGCGGCAGCGGTTGTTCGAGCTCGCCGGCTCCTCGTGGGACGACTACGACCGCACGAAGATCTCCGCGGGCGGCGGTGTGTTCGCTCGCTCGGCGAAGAGCATCACCCTCACCACCGAGGTGCGAGCCGCGATCGCTACGGAGGCGGAGGTGGTGACGCCCAACGAGCTGCTCGCCATGGTCCTGAAGGCACCCGTCGACCTGCTGTGGAACGGCGGCATCGGCACCTACGTGAAGGCATCCACCGAGACCAACGCGGACGTCGGCGACCGGGCCAACGATGCGATCCGGGTGAACGGCGACGACCTCCGCTGCCGCGTGGTCGGCGAGGGGGGCAACCTCGGCTTCACCCAGCTCGGCCGGGTGGAGTTCGCCCTCGGGGGCGGGTTCATCAACACCGATGCCATCGACAACTCGGCCGGCGTGGACTGCTCCGACCACGAGGTGAACATCAAGATCCTCCTCGACGCTGTCGTGGCCGCGGGCGACATGACGGTGAAGCAGCGCAACCAGCTGCTCGTCGAGATGACCGACGACGTCGCCGAGCTCGTGCTGCGGGACAACTACGCGCAGAACGTCGCGTTGGCCATCGCCCGCGTCCAGGCCGGCCCGATGGTCGACGTCCACGCGCGCTACCTGCGCAGCCTCGAGCAGGAGGGGCTGATCGACCGCGAGCTCGAGTTCCTGCCCAACGAGAAGCAGTTCAGCGAACGAGAGGCCGCTGGCTCGGGCCTGACGACGCCCGAGTTCGCCGTCCTGCTCGCGTACACGAAGTCGACGAACGTGGCCGAGGTGCTCGCCTGCGACCTCCCCGAGGACCCCTACCTCGCGCCCGAGCTGGTCGAGTACTTCCCGCCTGCGCTGCGGGAGCGCTTCACCGACCTCATGGCCGAGCATCGACTGCGGCGCGAGATCATCGCCACGGTCGTGTCGAACGAGATGGTCAACGTGGCCGGCACGTCGTTCGACCATCGGATGATGGAGGAGACCGGCGCCGTCGTCTCGGACATCACGCGGGCCCATCTGGCGGCACGCGACGTGTTCGCCCTGCGGCCCCTCTGGTCCGAGATCGAGGCGCTCGACGCCCAGGTGGCTCCGGACGTGCAGCTCGACCTGTGGTTGCGGCTGCGCCAGATGGTGGAGCGCGCCGTGCTGTGGCTGCTGCGCCACCGGCGCCCGCCCCTCGAGCTGGCCGCCACCGTCAGTGCGTTCGAGCCGGGCACTGCGCTGCTCATGGACCGCTACTCGGATCTGGTGGTGGGGGCCAAGGCGCTCGACATGACGGCCAAGCGCCAGGAGTACGAGCGTGCCGGTGTCCCAGCGGCGCTGGCCCGGCGGGCGTCGACGTGGCCGCTGCTGCACACCGCCTTCGACATCATCGAGGTCGGCCACGCCCGGGGCCGCGCCCCGGACGAGGCGGCGGCCGGCTACTGGTTGCTGTTCGAGAGGATCGACCTCGACTGGTTGTGGGAGCGCATCGGCGGGCTGCCGCGCAACGACCGCTGGCAGACGCA
>CAZTVJ010000460.1:0-4121 GCA_964616935.1 uncultured Acidimicrobiales bacterium
GGCCGCCCATCCCGTTGGCCGTATCGGCGACGACCTTCAACGGAGCGAGCGCGCCCACATCGATGAACGAGACGACGTGGTCGGCGAAGGCACCGAGCGCGTCGACGCGCTCGGACGAACCCTGCCGGGCCGCCGACGGAGGGCCGGCGCCGTCGAGGACGGTCTGAGCAATGGCCTGGACGTCGGCCAGACCACTCTCGACACCGACGGGACGCGCACCGGCCAAGCACAGCTTGACCCCGTTGTACTGCGCCGGGTTGTGCGACGCCGTCAGCATCACCGCGGGCGCGTCATAGCGGCCTGAGGCGAAGTACACGAGGTCGGTGGAGCACAGGCCGAGGTGCACGACGTCGACGCCTTGGGACCGCACCCCATCGGCCAAGGCAGCTTCGAGCTCCACCCCCGTCGGGCGCATGTCCCGGCCGATGAGCACGCGGTCGGCGCCGCTGAAGCGGGCGAAACCCACGCCGATGGCCCGCGCCATCTCGGCATCGAGCTGATCCGGAACGACACCACGGATGTCGTAGGCCTTGAACACGGGCGCGAGGGCGGGCATACGGGCCGCGAACCTACTCGTCGGCCGCCGGCCTGCCCCGGGCTGACGGCTCGTCCCCCGGCTCGTCCCCTGGCTCGTCCCCTGGCTCGTCCCAATCGAGGAGGAACGGCTCACTGCCGTTGGTCGCGGTTGGCGGCGCCCACGGCCCCACCACGGACGCCACGGCGATGGGGCCGGTGGTGTCCCGCGCCGCGCCGGTCACGTCAGCGTCGGTCGGGTCGGGGTCGCCCTCTTGCCGAGATCCCGGCGGAGCGCCGCGACGCCGCCGGCGGCGGGGTGGCGGGTTCATCTCGATTGGACCCGTGCGCCACAGCACGATGAGCCCGACGACCCCGAGCAGGGTGAGCGCATACGAACCGACCTCGAGGCGCGTGTAGCCGTAGCGCAGCGTCACCTCGTTGCTGGTGGGCACGACGACCATGAAGTTCGGAGCAGCCCGGTACGGACCCTGGCCGCCGTCGACCTGCCAGTTGGGGAAGTAGCTCGTGCGCACCAGCACGGGCACACCCACTCGGTCGACCTTGAACGAGATGCTGTCGTTGCCGGAGCGCACGTCGCTGACCACGACGGGGGGCAGCTCGACCGGGTCGATGGGGGTGGCGGGCTCCACCTCGGCCAGGAAGCTGTCGTCGGTGACGCGGTCACCGACGACGTCGACCTCGATGCGCTGCCACGCCGAAGGACCGCTGTCGGTGGGCAACGCCGCCCAACCAGCCTGGTTCTGGAACCAGCTCGTACCGACCTCAAGCCACGGGTCACGGTCACGCCCGTTCACACCATCCACCACCACCGGTTGAATCGCGAGCGGCGTGACCAGCTCCGTGCCCTGCACCTCGTAGACGTGCCAGGGCCCGGTGACGGCGATCCGCTCCAACGCCGGGTTGGCATCGGCAAGCGCCACGATCGACGGCTTGTACGCCAGGTAGTAGCGCACGCCGAGCGCCCGCAGGTAGTCCACCCCCTTGTCGACGTCGCCCTTCTCGTAGCGCAGTCGACGTACCGGGTCGGAGCTGCCCTCGCTCAGCGCGGACGCCGCGATGAAGTGGTACGGCGTCGTGCCGGAAGCCTCGAAGAACAGACCCTCCATCGAGCCGATGCAGCCGTCGGTCCAGAACGGCAGCAGCATCAGTGACATCGGCGTGCCGTAGGCGTTCTGGTCGTTGTTGTTCTCCCAGAGCGCGCGACCGCACCCACGTTCCTCGCCGAGCTGCTGCATCGTGGTGACGACGCCGTAGTACTCGCCGTAGGCGGGCTTGGCCTCGTAGCCCTCGTAGTTCCACTTCGCCCAGTACTTCACGTACCCGGCGTTCTCCGCCTTGAAGGAGATCGGCGACGCCTTGGGCCACGCGTACACCTGGCGACCGTCCTCGACGATGAAGCCACCACCGGGCAGCACCCGGAAGTGCATGCCGAGGGCGAGCCACACCCCGAGCGACGCCAGGCTCAAGGCAGCGAGGCGCATGCTCCAGTCGAGCCACCGGCTGTCGGGGTTGATGAGGCGAGCAACGGCCCGGCCCAGCTCGAGGATGCCGATGGCGGCCAGCATGTAGCGCGTGAGGTACATGAACGGCAGGAGCCGGTTGTTCCACAGCAGGCTCTGGGGCTGCAGGATGGCCCAGGCGCCGAACCACAGCATCATGACGCCGAGGAAGAGCCCGGCACGGCTGCGGCGCACGATCGAACCGAGCAGGCCGACGAGGGCCAGGCCGGTGAGCAACCAGTCGAACACCAGCGGCTGCGGGAACAGCATCTCCCAGTACTTGTCGTTGCGCTCGTAGAACATGTCCGTGCCGAAGCGGTGCTGCAGGACGAAGGGGAACACCCAGAACGCGCACAGCAGCCCACCGACCACGAGGGTCGGCAGCGCGACCCGCACGACGGCCCATGCCTTGGCCGCCGAGTCCAGCGCCGACAGCAGGTAGATGAGCAGGAGCACCACGGCCCCGACGGCCACGAAGAAGATCACGATGCCGTGCGAGAGGCAGGCCAGCGCGAACAGAGCGGCGGCGAGTGGACGCAGCCGACCGGTGCGCAGGCTGTGCGAGAACACGCCGAAGAAGAGCATGGACAGGGCGAGGGCGATGGAGAAGGAGAACTCGCCCGCCATGGTCGACGCGATGTTCCCCCCGTAGATCTGGAACGTCTCGTCGAAGAGGAACACCACCGACGCAACGGCGAGCAGTGGCGGGATGGGGAACCGCATGCGGGCGAGCTTCCCGAACGCCCAGCAGCACACCGGCAGGGCCAGGATGCCGATCGCGCTGATGATCTTCAGCGCCATCCCGTAGGGCAGCACCACGTCGAGCAGCACCACCATCAGGGCCGGCGGCAGCATGTAGAAGAGGTACACGGGGAAGCCCGCGTACCAGTCAGGCGACCAGCCCGTCAGGCGGAAGCTGGAGAGGACGTTGTCCCGCAGGTAGGCAGGAGCCCAGACGTGGGCACCCATGTCGCCACCCGTCGGCGTGGT
This sequence comes from uncultured Acidimicrobiales bacterium, assembly GCA_964616935.1. Classification (GTDB taxonomy): domain Bacteria; phylum Actinomycetota; class Acidimicrobiia; order Acidimicrobiales; family Ilumatobacteraceae; genus CAZTVJ01. The sequence goes on from CAZTVJ010000460.1 coordinate 3,027, forward strand.
GTTGCTGAACAGCAGGCCCGGGTGCAGCTGCATGAGCGTGAACAGCACGGCGCCGCCCACGACCACGATGGACACGGCGATCTCCACGCCTCGACGAACATCGCGCTGACGGTCCCACGACGGCGCGACCAGCTCGGCCTCGGGCTCGAGGCTGAGGACGGGCTCGTCCGGCAGAGCGCTGCGATCGAGGACGTCGGTCATGATCCGCTCCATCGTCGCATGCCACGACCCGAGCGCGACCGTCAGGACTTCAAACCACCAGTCAACGGATGAGCAGGACGACCATCGTCGTGGCGTTGAAGCCGGCGTGGGCAAAGATCGACATGCCGAGTCGTCGGGTCCGCTGCGCGAGGTAGCCGAGGACGATGCCGAACATGAGCAGGGCGGGGAACGTGAGCGGCTGGAAGTGGACCAGGGCGAAGAGGAACGAGGACCCGAGGATCGCCAGCCAATCGCTGTAGCGCGCCTGGATCGAGCGCAGCACGAGCCCCCGGAAGAACAGCTCTTCCACGATGGGTGCACCGACGACGACGAGGACGATCAGGAGCACCACCCCCCAGCCGGTGGCCCGGTCGGTGAGCTTCTCCGCCGCTTCTCCCGCCTCGTCGCGGTCGATGAAGGGCAGCAGCTGGTAGAGGACCGGGACGAAGACGAGCTGGACGAGCACGCCGATCGGGATGCCGATCACGTCGATGGGGAGGAACCGCAACCCGTAATCGCGCCGGAGGCTGCCCGTGCCCCAGCGCCGGCTGACGACGACGACCGCCCCGATCAAGCCGAGCCACAGCGGGATCTGCAGCACCGCCACCAGCCAGATGGGCCAGGTGTCGGGGTCGGTGCCCGAGTAGCCGAGCGCCACCAGCAGCACCTGCCCGCCGACGGTGGAGAAGACGAAGGCGGCGGCCCAAGCGGCCAGGGCGATGCCGGGGTGGAAGGAGGGTTCGTCCGGTGCGGCACGCACGCCGGGCCACATTACCGACGGGCCGCGGCCTCGGGGCGCCACAAGGTCAGCCGGCGAGGCGGTGGGGCAACCCGGGCACAGCAGCCTCGGGCCGAGGCGCCGGCAGAGGCTCGGGTGCGCGCGCGCCGACGACC
>CAZTVJ010000461.1:0-5444 GCA_964616935.1 uncultured Acidimicrobiales bacterium
CGGCCGTCGTCGCCGCGGCATCGCTCACGGCGGGCGGTGGGGTCATCATCCTCGTCGCTGCGCTGCACCGCCCGAGCGATGTCGCTGCCGCCTTCTTGGTCGTCGGTGCCTGGTCATCGGTGGTGCTGGCGGTCGTGGGCCAGCCCGTGCCGGTGAGCCCGCCCGACGTTCGGCATTGGCGCCCCCTCACTGCCGTCGCGTCGGTCCTGCTGGTCGCCGGCGCGGTGGTGGCGGGCCGAGCCGTGGTCGACGAGCGAGACGCGGACTCGACGTCCGTCGCGGTGTTCCTGGGCGGGTGCTCGCTCGTCGCCGGCGTCGGGCTGGCCGTCGTCGCAGCCGTGAGCTGGGCGATGGGTGATGTCGGCGTCGCCCGCCGCGCCGAGTCGTCTCAGCGACGCTCGTAGAGCAAGACCTCGACGCGCCCGTTCAGCTCTCGCTGCTCCACCAGCTCGTGGGTGGCGCCGAGGCCAGCTTGGAGCGCCGCATCCACGCCGCCGGTGGACACATGGTCACGTCCCACGACGACCCAGATGCGATCCGCGGTGGAGGCGACCCGGTCGACGACGTCGGCATCGAACGACACGTACTGATGGTCGCCCGTCTCGTAACCACCCCACGGCTGGGGCGGGAAGGCGGGTGTGGGCGCCGTGGACGGGTCGTCGATGCCGTCGACGCGGTAGTACTCGAAGAAGAGCCGCACCGAGTCGTTGGCGAACAGGACGACGTCGCCCTCGCGCGCTTCGGCGAACACCAGCTTCGACGCGCCCCGCCAGTTCTCGACCTCGGCGCCGATGAGCCACACCGTCACGCCGGCGATCGAGGCGATGGCCACGGCGGTTGCGGCGCCGATCCGTGCGATGCGTCCCACCGTGGACGACGAAGCGAACGACCGGAACAGGTCGACGAGGCCTATGGCCCCGTAGATGGCGATGCCGGGCACCGAGATCATCAGGTACCGGCCGCTGAGGACCGGTTCGACAAACGTGCCCACGAGCGCCATCAACAGCGGCCCCGCGATCCAGGTGAGGCAGAACACGTGCACCCAGCGCTCGAAGGTGGCTCCACCACGGCGAACCACCCCCACGGTGCTGCGAAGGCCGACGACCCCGAGCACGGCCATACCGACGATGCCGACGAGGCCGGAGCGCCCCGTGAACACCATCAGGACGTCCCACAGCGTGCCGAGCCCGAGCTCGTAGAGGCCCCCCTCGTTGTGGGTCGAGATCAGCAGGGCCAGCGGAAGGGTGAGGCCGATGATGACGGCGCCGGCGGCGCCTCGGCGGCGCCAGTCGCGATGGCCCGAGGGCAGGGCGAAGAGCGAGGCGAGCTGGGCCACGACGAGGGTGACCGCGAAGAGGTTCGAGTAGGTGAGGAGCAGCGAGGCGACGACCCATCCGACGAGCAGCCGGTTGCTCGGCCGGCGCACGTCCAGGGTGAACGCGAGCGCGGCCAGGGAAGCGAACAGCACGGTGAAGGAGTAGGCGCGGATCTGCTGGCCATAGGCGAAGACGCTGCCATGGCAGGCGAACAGCAGCGCGGCCACGATGGCCACCTTGCGGTTCGCCAGCGTGTTCGCGACGAGGGCGACGACGACGACGGCAGCGATCACGGCGATCGCCGACGGGAGGCGGAGGAACCCTTCCGAGGAGCCGAGTGCGCTCCACGCCTTCAGTACGACCGAGTGCACCGCAGCGTTGGACTCGTGGTCGTAGACGATCTCGAAGAACGAGCGCCAGGGGCGCAGCACGGTGGACATGGAGAAGCCTTCGTCCCGCCACAGGCTCTTGCGGCCGATGGCCGGCAGGATCAACGCCGCCATGACGGCGACGATCGCTCCGACGGCGAGCCAGCCCTGGCGGCCCAGTCGCTCCTCCTCCGGCACGGCGAACGACGGCGCGGGCGGAGCGCCTTGCGCGCCCGGGGCGGCCACGCTTGCCGTCGGCGCCCCTCGCCCGTCGGAGCTGCTCATCGGGGACCTCTTCTCGCCTGTCCAGGCTGGCGACCGGCGCGCAGCAACGGTCGAAACGATAGTTGCTGTGGTTGGTGACGTCGGAGGGGTCCTGCGGACCTGTTCGGGGCTCGCATCACCTTTCGGCGCGTGCTCAGGCATAGCGATGACCCGTCTGTCGGAACTCGGCCAGCTGCTGCTCGGTCGGGTTGGAGTAGTAGGCGCCGCTGCCGACGTCGATGGGTCGGCCGCCGCCGTGCTCGAGCACGGCATACGCATCCCAGAACCCGCCCGCCGCTGCCCGCAGCAGCCGGCTGTAGAGCCCGGCGACGGAGTCCCGCGGGCGAACCGGTTCGTCGTGCTCCCACAGGATCGCCCCGCCGTCGATCTCCTCCACCATGGAGTGGTAGGTCACGGTGACGGTGGGCTCACCGGCGCGCAACGCCTGCAGGACCGGCAGCACGCCGCGGTAGTCGGGCAGCTTGCCGGCGTGGCGGTTGAAGCATCCGTGCCGAGGCAGGGCCAGCACCGGCGCCTTGAGGTAGCGCGACCCGGCGTTGAAGATGACGTCGGGCTTCAGCTCGCGCAGGACATCCACGAAGCTCGGGTCGTTCGGGCTCTTCACGTCGATGACGTCGATCCCGCGGCTGCCCAGCGTGGCCCGCACCGAGAGTCTCCGTGCCGAGAGGACCGTGCCGGCGAGACGCATCCCGAGCGATGGCACGCTTCGCCAACCCCCGAGCTCGACCTGGCGACGCAACCCGTGGCGGTTGGCGCCGGTGGGCGCTTCGATGGCCGCGCCGACGACGACGACGTCGTCCGGCCGGCTGTCGAGGACGCGGCGGAAGAACTCGGGCAGGTAGGCGGGCTGCTCGTCCGACAGGATGAACAGGCGCCGCGCTGCCCGTTGGGTCGTGCGCTGGCTCACGGCTTGGCGGTGCCCCGCCGACCGGCGCGGTGGGTGAGCAGCACGGAGATGGCAGCGGCGGAGCGCAGTGCGGACGTGCCGTCGCCGTAGGGGGACGGCATGGCGGCGAGCCGTGCATGCAGGCCGGGGAGATCCTCGACGAGCTCCTCGACCCAGGCCGTGATCATGGCCCCCGGCGGAACGAGCTGAGCGAACGTGCCGAGGATCTCCGGCCGTTCCGTGGAGTTGCGCACGACCACGACGGGCCGCTTCACAATGCTCGCCTCCTCCTGCACACCGCCCGAATCCGAGACGAGCACGCCGCACTCGGCGGTGAGCGCCAGGAACTCCCGGTAGCCCGTCGGCTCGATGATGTGCAGTGGCTCGAGCAGGCCGTCGAGACCGAAGTCGACGATCTTGGCGCGGGTGCGGGGGTGCAGCGGCAGGACGACGGGGAGGGGCAGACGGCCGAGCTCGCTCAGGATGACTGCCAGGGTCTCGGGATCGTCGACGTTCTCCGGGCGATGGAACGTGCTGAGGACGTAGGAACCGGCGACCACCCCGTGACGGGCCAGCACCTCTGCCCTCGCCTCGGGGTTCGGCATCAGCTCGAGCACCGCGTCGACCACGGTGTTGCCGGTGAGCATCACCTTGTCGCCGCCGATGCCCTCCGCCGCGAGGTTGGCCCGGTTCACCTCGGTGGGGGCCAGGCACAGGTCGGCCAGGTGGTCGGCCACGACGCGGTTGTGCTCCTCGGGCATCCCGCGGTCGAAGCTGCGCAGGCCCGCCTCGACGTGGACCAGCGGGAAGCTGAGCGCGTTGGCGGCCAGCGAGCCGGCCACGGTGGCGTTCGTGTCCCCGTGCACGACGATGGCCGCGGGCGGGTCCGACCGGAAGTGGGCCTCGAGCTGGGTGGTGGCCTCGCCGATCTGGCTGCCGCGCGTGCGGCCGCCGACGCCCAGGCGGAAGTCGGGCTCGCCCAGGTTCAGCTCGGCGAGGAACTGCCCGCTCAGGTTGTTGTCGTAGTGCTGACCCGTGTGGATCACGCGTGCGGCATCGCCAAGCAGGCGCACCAGCGGTGCGATCTTGATCATCTCCGGACGTGTGCCCAGCACGAACGCGATGCTCTTGGGCTCGAGCCCCGCTCTCATCTGGCCTCCCGATCGTTGTCGCAGGCCACCGTAGGTGACCAGACGGGCACCGACGATGGGCCGATCGACCCCTCCCCCCCGCCGCGACGTCCATCTACGCTGCCCTCGACGGGCGGTTCGCCAGCGCTGGCGCGGGCGCATCGCCCCTTCCAACCCCATGAAGGAGCGACGTGTCGACCATCCGCCTGCCCTCTGACCAGGACGCCAGTGGCCGCTCCTTCGGTGACGAGGAGATCGAAGCCCTCACCGAGGTGATCCGCAGCGGTGTGCTGACGGCCACGAAGGGCTCGCACACCAAGCAGCTCGAAGCCGACCTCGGCCACCTGCTGGGCGTCGACCACGTGGTCGCGCTCGCGTCCGGCAGCGCCGCCGTGCACGTGGCGGTGGCCGGCCTCGACCCCGAGCCAGGTGACGAGGTCATCACGACGTCGATCACCGACATGGGGGCGTTGGCACCCATCCTCTACCAGGGAGCCATCCCGGTGTTCGCCGACGTCGATCCGGTGACGATGAACGTCACGGCCGACACGATCGCCGAGCGCATCACACCCCGCACCAAGGCCATCATCGTCACCCACCTGTTCGGCAATCCCTGCCAGATGGACGAGATCCTGGCTCTCGCCGACGGGCACGACCTGCCCGTCATCGAGGACAGCGCGCAGTCGTACCTCGGCGCCAGCAAGGGTCGTTACACCGGCACCATGGGCGCCATCGGGTGCTTCAGCACCCAGCAGGGCAAGCACATCACCTCGGGCGAGGGTGGCTTCGTCACGACCGACGACCCGGCGCTGGCCCGCCGCATGCGGGTGTTCGTCAACAAGGCGTGGCCGTACGGCGAGGCGAACCCCGACCACGAGTTCGTCGCCCTGAACTACCGCACCACCGAGCTCCAGAGCGCAGTGATCGGGGCCCAGCTGCCCAAGCTGGCGGCCAACGTCGCCACCCGGATCGCCAACGCCGATCGGCTCACCAAGCAGCTCGCCGGCGTCCCCGGACTCGCAACGCCGGTGCACGAGCCGGCGGACGTCCACTGCTACTGGCGGTACTGCCTGCGCGTCGATGGCGACGTGATCCCCGGCGGCCCCGGTGCGCTGGCCGCGGAGCTGAAGTTCTACGACATCGCCGCTGCTCCTCGTTACATCAACAAGCCGGCGTTCCGCTGCAAGGTCTTCACCGATCAGGTCACGTTCGGCACCAGCCGCTGGCCCTTCACGCTCGCCTCGCCCGAAGCCGTCGACTACTCGGCCGAGCGCTTCCCCGGCACGTTCGCCGGCCTGGAGCAGGCGCTCGTGCTCGGCTGGAACGAGCGGTACACGAACGAGCACGTCGACTACCTGGCCACATCACTCGCCGAAGCCGTCGAGAAGCTGGTGGCGTCCTGATGGACAAGCTCCGCATCGGCATCGTGGGCGCTGGCGGCATCGCCAAGGCCTACGCC
>CAZTVJ010000462.1:0-3195 GCA_964616935.1 uncultured Acidimicrobiales bacterium
ACGTACCCGGCCACCGTCGTCGAGCACGACCTGCGCCCGGGCGGGAAGGTCACCTACTTCATGACCAGCCCCGAGGGCGACCACCTCCACGGTTGGTGGAAGGTCGTCGCTGTCGAGGAGCCGCACCGCCTCGACCTCGAGGACGGCTTCGCCGACACCGAGGGCAACCCCAACGACGCCATGCCGACGACGCAGCTCTCCGTGACCTTCGCCGAGCTCTCGAGTGGCGCCACGCGCATGCTCATCGAGTCGCGGTTCTCGTCGTGCGAGGCGATGGACCAGCTGATCGAGATGGGCATGGAGGAGGGCCTCGCCGCCGCCATGAGCCAGATCGACACCATCCTCGCCACCGCCTGACCGTCCTGGCGGAGGCGCTGCACGACAGCCGCGACTCGCCTTCGCGATTCAGGCACGGATCCTGGTCGGCGCCTACGCCGGGCTGCGGATCTCAGAGAGATCGCCCACCGGCGCGGCGAGGACGTCGACACCGACGCCACGCCGCCGGTGCTCGTGGTCAGCAACGGCAAGGGCGGCAAGGACCGCGCCCTGCCCCTGCATCCGTCAGTCGTGCAGGCCCTACGCGGTGTCGAGCCCGGGGCCACCAAGGGCGACATGATGACGGTGATGGCCCTCATGGGTCACTCGTCGTTCGACACCAGCCGCGCCGCTCCCGTAGGGCGCTCTGAGGGCTCAGGATCGGCGCGGCGCAAGCAGCGCCGACACGCTCCCTGAGCCGCTGGCGCTCTCCTTCAGGGCGTCGAGCACCGTCTCGGCATCGGCGGGCGTGAGGCCGCCCATCGCGGTGGGAATGGTCGCGATGTCGATTGCGTAGGGTGCGCGTCGACGGCGATTGCCGTCCAGTCAGAGAGGCGTCGGCCATGAGTCTCGACATCCCCGTGGGCACGTACGGCATCGACACGATGCACACCCAGCTGGGCTTCTCCGTGACGCACCTCGGTATCTCGACGATCCGAGGTACCTTCGATCGCTTCAGCGGCTGGCTCACGGTCGGCGACAGCCTCGCTGACACGTCCGTGACCATCGAAGCCGAGATGGCGTCGATGAACAGTGGCAACACGATGCGCGACGAGCACATGCACGGCGCCGACTTCTTCGACGTCGCCAACCACCCTCAGATGATCTTCCAGTCGACGTCCATCAAGGAGTCAGGTTCGGGCTATGCCCTGACGGGCAACCTCTCGATCAAGGCGGCCACCCAGTCAGTCACGCTTGCGACGACCTACAACGGTTCGGAGGTGTTCCCCATGGATCAGTCCACCCACTACGGGTTCAGTGCCACGACGACGATCAGCCGAAGCGCCTTCGGCGTGAGCTATGGCGTCCCGATGGTGGGCGACGACGTCACACTCCAACTCGAGGCGCAGTTCATCAAACCCGCCGCCGTCGGCTGAGCCGCGCCGCGGAAGGACCCGCTTCCAAGCGCCCTAACCATGCGAACCACTCCGAGGGCACAGTCAGCGGTTGAGGAAGTGGTTCGCTCCCCGTCCTCGGGTGGCGCCGACGTAAAGACCGCGGTGGGTGGTGGCGCGGGTGGCGAGTTCGTAGGCGATGTCGACGGTGTCGCCCTGCCGGCCGTGCTCGGTCGCCGCGTACCCCAACCGGACGTGCTCACGGGCGTAGTCGCTAGGGAGCGTCACTTCACCGTGTCCATCGACGTGGGACGCGAGGAGTGCTCCGTCGGTGAGGGTGGCGGTGACGATCCACCGGTCGCGGTTGCGGACCGGTTCACCCGCGGTGGTGAGGAGCTGCCGGTCGTTGCGGCGAGTGACGATGACATCACCGACGTGGGCGCATTCCCCCGCCCCGATCGGCCCGGCTTGGTCGCGGAGGTGGCCGGCGTCGAGGCGGGGGCCTGGATGGCGACGTTGATGGCGTCGACGTGAGCGTTGGTCGACGCGGTGATGGCGAACGTCGCCACCGTCAACCCGCCCGTGTCCAGGCGCAGGCGGCGGCCGTCGGCCCGCACCCTGGTCGTGGCACCGAATCGCTCCAGATGCCCGAGCGCCGCCACCGCGACGTCGTGAGCGTCGAGCAGGCCCCGGTTCGCCGGTCAACGCCCACCACACGCTCACCGGCTTCGGCGCCGAGAACGTCGCATCGAACCGCGCCACCGCCCTCACAACCGATCCGCTTCCCGTCGAGCGGTCGACGAGCGGACGACCGAGCGGTGTCCCACTCGCTGGGTCACGCCTTCGAGCAACCGCTGCAGCTCGTCAGCCTCCACCCGCCCGACCGGACCCAGCGACGACGCTTGCCGACCCGACCACACCCCGGGCTCCTCCCCCGGCGCTTGGGCGAGATAGCGCGTGCAATACGCAGCCGTCGCCACCGCCGACGACGCGTAGAGCGTCGTGACCCGGAGCATCAGCCCACCCTGCTCACAGCACTTGTCTGTGGATCCGATTCGTCGTCAGGCAGCGATCGAGCGAGCCCGAGGGGGCGAACGGCCGTTGTGTCGCCACGGTGTCGGTCGCATGCAGCTGCGTTTGACGGTGTGCTTCGGGCGTAGCCGCGGTCCTGCGCTCCATCCTCCAGCGTGGTACACGTCAAGCCGACGGACCACAGCACCCCTTGCTGGCCCGATCCTCGGACACGACGTCACGAGCGGCAACCAGTCGGCACCCGATGACACAGGACCGGTCGGGGCGGACAGTGACCCGTGACCGAAAGTCACGCCCTGACTCGTTGTCGGATCGTCTCCGCTCGGGCCGAGAGAGGTCATGCGGCCTCCGCCGGAAGGGATTACGCTTGGCCCGTGGCTCGCAAGGTTTGTACCGCTGAGGAGTTCGGGCGGATGACACCTGCGCAGCAAGACGCCCATTTCGACGCCAGCCTCGTCACGACGCTCGCGGACGTGCCAGAGGCCTTCCTCGATCGCGTGCGCGAGCGGCTCGAGGAACGCATCGCCAACAGCGACACACCGAAGAGGACGTGAGTCCGCCCCGGCGGACGGTACGCGCCACCGCCAGCTTCTTCGACGACCTCGATCGCCAACTGCCCTCCGAGCGTGGCCCGAACGGTGAACCGTCGACGAACGACTTCCAGGTCTTCGAGCTCCTCAGGATCGTCGACCGCTTCGCGACCGGCTTCGATGACCTACCCGAGCTGATTGCCGGCCGGCCCGACTACCGAGTCCTCATCGCAGCCGGCAGCCTCGTCCCAGGCTTCGCCGTC
>CAZTVJ010000463.1:0-5650 GCA_964616935.1 uncultured Acidimicrobiales bacterium
CCTGGTCGCGCTGGCCGTGCTGATGGGCAGCGCGCTCATGGTCGGTGCCGCCGGCGAAGCGCTCGGGTGGCGGGCGCGGGCCATCCTGCGCCGTCTCCACCTCGGCGGTGTGGACGCCGCGCTCGGCGCTGCCTTCGGCACGGTCGGCTCGCTGCTCCTCATCTGGCTGGCCGCGGCGATGCTCGCCTCGGCACCCCTCGCCGACATCGGCCGCACCATCCAGGGTTCGCGCATCATCCGCAGCCTCAGCGAGCGGCTGCCCGCCAGCCCCGGCGTCATCGCGCGCATCGAACGGTTCCTCGATCCGCTGGGCTTCCCCCGCGTCTTCGCCGGCCTCGAGCCCGATGCCGGGCCACCCCTTGCACTCCCAGGCGCCGAGACGCTGCGGCCCACCATCGACGCTGCCGCCGGTTCCACCGTGAAGGTGACGGGCGTCGGGTGCGGCGGGCTGCTGACCGGCTCCGGGTTCGTGGCCGCACCCGGGCTGGTCGTCACGAACGCCCACGTGGTCGCGGGCACCCGCGACCTGCGCGTGCAGGATCGCGAGGGGACGCGCGCGGCCGTTGCGGTCACCTTCGACCCGGACACCGACCTCGCCGTCCTGCGCGTCGACGGCCTGAACGCCGCTCCGCTGCCGCTCGCTACCGAGGTCGCCGACAGGGGCCTGGGCGGGGTCACGCTCGGCTACCCCGGCGGCGGGCCCCTCACCGCCGGTCCGGCAGCCGTGCTGCGCTCCGTGGACGCCGAGGGACGCGACATCTACAACCTGGACCTGACCCGCCGCTCGATCTACCTCCTGCAGGCCGACATCCGGCCGGGCAGCTCGGGTGGGCCCTTCGTCCTCGCCGATGGGCGCGTGGCGGGCGTGGTCTTCGCCCGATCGGTGAGCGATCCCGGCGTGGCCTACGCACTGCGGGTGAGCGAGCTCACCGACGACCTCGCCCTTGCGGCGGCCACGAACGTCGCCGTGTCGACGGGGCCGTGCGCCGCCGACTGAAGGACGGTGCCGGGCGCGGCCCTACTTCGCGCCGCGCAGGCTCTTCAGCACTTGCTTGGCCACCTGGGCGTTCATCTCGAAGAGCGCGTTCGTCCCCGCCTCCTGCACCTGCTTCAACAGGCCCCCACCGGTGACCTGAGCCAGACCGTCGAGGCTGTCGACCAGCGCCTTCGACGTGGAGTCGGTGACGGAGTACCCCATCGACGTGAGCCCCTTGACCAAGTCGCTCTCGGCGATGGGCGACGGCGCCGCGGACGCCACGATGCGCAAAGCGTCCTTGGTCAGCTCGGCCGACGCCTTGATGGCCTCCGCAGTCGACCGAGGTTTGTCCTCACCGTCGAGCGACGTGAGCCACCGCTTCACCTTGGCGAGGATCTCGCCGTGGGTCTCGCCTTCGAAGGACAGGGTGGGCATGCGCGAAACCTACCGCGATCGGCACCGGGCCGGTCCGATATCTACGACGGCGGCGACGCCTGCGACGATGGTCTGGCATGCGCATCTGGCTCCTCCTGCTCACGGTGATCGCCATCGTCACCCTGGCCGGGCACGCGTCGGCTCAAACCGTCCCGACCATCCCGCCGCTCGGGCGTTCCGACACGGAGTGCATCAGCGCCAACCCCCGGCCGGACTGCTTCGGCTCCACGGAGTTCGACCGAAGCAACCGTGGCAACCTCCTGCTGTTCGCTGTCCTCGGCGTCGCCCTCGCGGGCATCGGCACCGTCATCGTCCGGTCGACGTTGCGCACCGGCCGGGCTCGTGCGGCCACCGCGAAGGCCGCTGACGACGGAGACCGCTTGTAGACGTGTGAGCGCGACACGGCCCCAGCACGAGTGCCGGGGCCGTGCCCTCAGTTGTGGCTGGGTGCAGCGGTGCTGCTGGCACAGACTGGGCGAGGCTGCACGTGGACCGGTGTGGCTCTCGAGCCGGCTCGTGGCCGGTCAGGGTGGGAGCACCCGGCGTCAGGCCGTCCACCTGCGACAGCACCGCCTCCGTGGCGTCCGGCCGGACCCACCCGGGCGACGGTGCACCGCCGCGGTCTCAGCCGGGCGGCGTCTCCTCAGCGTCGGAACCAGCACCAGGCACTCCAGGCACCTCCTCGCTCCAGGCTCTCATCGAGACTGCCTCAAGTGTGCGCTCGCCGCCCCGCCGACACAAGCCCTTCTCGCGCGAATGCCCCAGCACACGACGCGAGCAGTGTCGTCCCGGGAGTAGTCGCGATTGACGCTGGCAACGGCGAGGTGTGAGGCTGTGACAGTTCTGGGTCGTTCATCGACTCAGGTGGCGGGCGACAAGCAAGGGGCGGAGCATGAGGCGATCAGTTCGGTGCATCTCGTTGGGATCCTTCGCGGTCGTCGGCTTGCTGGCCGTGACCGTGCCACTCCACCTCGGCGGCGCGCCCGACCAGGACGTCGTCGCGGGCGCCGGCGCCGGCTTCACACCTCCCGACGCCGGCGTGGTTCGTCTCGCTGCCAACGTCCGCAGCCTGAAGTTCAGCGGCGGGGCCGGCGTGCCGGCCGGCACGCAGGCGCTCACGTTCGGCACCGCCTGCGGCCTGACCGGCGACACCACCTACGCCAGCCTCACCGGATCGACCAACGGGTCCAGCCCGAGTGCGGCCGGAGTCGGCATCCACGACAAGGGGCTCGGCGTCTGCAGCAAGCCCGGCGATGCCACCGGCGCCGGTGCCGGCCGGGTCGACGCGGCCCTGCAGCAGGAGCTCAGGTTGAAGCTCGAAGGGTCGCTCGCCGACAAGGAGATCGTCTCCGCGGAGCTCGACATCGAGTGCAAGTTCGACGCCCTCGTCCAAGCCCAGCTGTACCTCGACGGCAACCTCGTCACCACGCTGCAGCTCGATGCCGCCCTCGGACCGTTCTCTGGTGGCGGGGACAACGTGCGCTGGGTGATCGGCCGTTCCGACCCCAACCCTGACGACCACACCCCGATCATCTACACCGGTCCCGTCGGTCTGTTCGACGAGATCCGCCTTCGTGCCCTGGAGGGTGCCTTCTCGCTCGACTCCGGCGCCGACGGCACCGTGGCGGCGGAGCAGGGCCAAGCCTTGAACACCAAGGAGTCGCTGTTCCAGCTCACGGACATCGACGGGGAGCTGGCCTGCGGTGACGTCGTCACCGAAGCGGGCGGACCCACCAAGCCGGACGCGACGTTCACCCGGATCGACACCGACAGCGCGGATTGCACAACGCTGATCCCGTACGCCCTCACGTCCGCGGGTGGCGAGATCAGCCGAACCATGACGCTCATCAAACCCACGGTGCCCGGTGCGAAGTTCACGATCGCCATCGGCTGGGACCCCGAGGCGGCCCAGTACCCACTCACGCGGGCCACCACCATCGACTACTTCGACGGCAACGGTGTCCAGACCATCCAGTGGTGCACGGGCCCGCCGTCGGCACCCGTCCTACCCGCCGGGCAGCTCTGGTGCCTCACCAACCAGGCCGTCCAGAGCCTCGGTGGTGGCCAGATCCAGGTGACCGAAACGTTCTTCGGCTCCGGCGATCCGGCGTACGCCCGCCCGCGCTGAACCAGCGACTCCCGACGCGTCAGCCGGGCGCTACCAACGCGGCCACGACGCGCACGCCGAGGCGTTCGAGCAGCTCGTCCGCCTCGGCCAACACCGCTGGGTCGGGTTCGCGGCCGGCCCAGCGATCCAGCTCGACGCCGGTCACCAGGAGCCGCGCCACGTCGTAGGTGAGCCCCTGCCGCCGGGCCTCGGCCAAGCCAGCCTCCACGGCCGCATCGGCCTCGTCGAGGCGGCCAAGGCCGGCCAAGGTGAGGGCCCGGACACGCGCCAGGTCCGCCGACAGGACGGCGGCGTCGTAGTCGCGGCCCACCTCGTCGAGCAGCTGAAGCGCATCCGTGACCTGCCCCCGTCGCGCCAGGCACTCGGCCAGAGCGATGGCAGCCTCGGCCGACTCGCCGAGCTCACCCAGCGCATCGAACTCGGCTCGAGCCAGGACAAGCACGGCCTCCGCCTCGTCGAAGCGTTGCCGCCCGATCAGCGACCGACCGAGGAACAGCCATGCGAAGGCCGAGCTCCCCGTGAACCCGGTTGCCCTCCCGACACGGTCGGCATCACGCAGCAGCGGCTCGGCTTCGTCGAAGCGGCCCTGGTTCACCAGCACCTCGGCGATGTTCACGGCGTCGACCGACGCTTGGACGTCGTTGCCAAGACGCAGGCTCATGGCCCGCGCTCGCTCGTACTTCGCCAGCGCCTCGGTCCAGTCGCCCGCGAAGTACGCCGCGCAACCCAGGTTGTTGAACACTGCGGCGACGCCGGCCAGGTCGCCTTCCTCCTCGAAGATCACGGCGGCCTCCTCCGCATAGGACGCCGCGCCGGTGTGGCCGAGCTGGGTGTTCGCCCAGTCGAGCACCAGATACGCCTTGGCGAGTGCCAGCCGCTCCCCGCTGCGGTTCGCGTCGGCCACGGCGTCCTCGGCGAGCTGGAGCGCCTGGCGCGCCTTGCCCTGTGCCTGGCGCACCATGGCGCAGAAGGCGAGGAGTCGGGACCTCACGAGGTCCGCCTCGGCACCACCGGCCTCGTCGAGCAGTCGCCGAGCCCGACCGGCGAGCCGCAGCGCGGCGACGTAGCTGCCGCGGCGCTCGTGGACCCGGGCGCAACGCAGGTAGAGCGCGGCCATGGCGACCGGTTCCGCGCTGCTGAGCTTCACCGCGGCGCGTAGGGAGTCCATCGCGCTCTCGAACATCCCGGCCAGCTCGCGCACATCGCCAAGGCTGGCCCACACCTCGCGCCGGGCGTCGTTGCTCACCTCGGGGAGCCGCCGCGCCGCGTCCAAGGCGCGCTCGTACTGCGCCGCCGCCTCGACGTTGGCAAAGGCCTCGCGGGCGCGGTCGCCGGCGATGCGGGCATACCGCCACGTGCGCTCGTGCTCCTGGGCCAGATCGAAGTGGAGGGCCAGCGAGTCCGCCGCGCTCTCCGGTCCCGGTTGGGCCAGGCGTTCGATCGCCTCGCCGGCTCGACGGTGCAGCTCGCGCCGGCGACGGTACGAGAGGCCGCCGTAGGCCGCGTCGCGCAGCACCCCGTGGCGGAAGACCAGCCGATCCCGCCCGTCCGACAGCAGGTAGTGGGCCAGCTGATCACGCGTGCCCTCGTCGAGAGCGACGTCCTCCCCGACCAACACCTCGCTGAGGACCTCGGGCCGGAAGCTGCGCCCGAGGACGGAGGCGTAGCGCAGGAGCCGGCGGGTGAGGGGCGGGAGGGCATCGATCTCGGCACCGACCACGGCATCGAGGGAGTCGGGCAGCAGATCGAGGCCGCCGGCCGTTCTGGCTACGGCCAACAGCTCCTCCAGGTACAAGGGGCTGCCCCCGGCGCGCTGCACGATGGCGTCGATCTCGTGGGGTCGCAGGGGTGCCGCCTCCGACGCGGCCACGAGGAGGGCGCGAGCCTCGTCGTCGGCGAGAGGGCCGAGCGTCAACACCGTGCTCGTGGGCATCACGAAGCCACCTGGGTGCTCGCGGCGCGTCACGCACACGAGCCAGGGACGCTCATCGGCGGCCATGGCCACCCGTTCGAGCAGCTCGGCGGTGGCTTCGTCCATCCATTGCGCGTCCTCGACGACGACGAGCGCCGGCCCGGGCAAGGCTGCGGCGAGCAGCTCGACGACGACCTCG